>CAMLLI010000155.1 GCA_946480685.1 uncultured Flammeovirgaceae bacterium
GTGCCCCGGACTTTGAGACAAATCAACCGGAATAACAGTACCGGGATATGGTGCGGAGAAACCAACCTTTGCTCTTCTGCCGCCACGGTTTGTGAAGTGCGTCATAAAAAGAGATTCACCGGTAAGCATGCGTGAGCCTGCTGATAGGAGTTTATCGAACAAACCTTGTTTCGGGTTTGCACCATCGCCCATCTTTGCTTCGAAGGTTATGCCATCTTCCATATATAGCATAGCGCCTGCTTCGGCAATTACGGTTTCGTTGGGGTCTAATTCCACTTCAACGATCTGGATACTTTCTCCTTTAATCTGGTAGTCGATTTCGTGTGATGAAGCCATGAAGTTATTTTTTATAGTACTTAAATACGGGATATTCCACCAACTTGTTGTTCACACCGGCTTCACGTAACGTTTCATCAAAGAAATTCCAGGTTACAAGACCATCATCCGACTGTGGCTCAAGCATATAAAAAATAAGATTAGCCAACGGCTGATCCAGCGCGACTATATAATCTCCTTTTTTGAACTTGCGCGTAGCTGCACTGAATTTGCCTTCCGCAGTAGCCATAAAATGACCTTCGAACTTGCGCTCTGACCTCTTCAATTTCTCAACGCTAAATACTTCACCGGTATACGATTGACCTTTTTGAAGCTGTTCTACTTTTACACCCAGCTTTTGCAGATGCAGCGCTATATTTTTAAACGCTGCCGGAATAATATAGCCGCTTGGCAATGTAGTTTCGATAACGGCATCAAACTGTCCGTAGTAATTAACATCGTTATACTTCACAATATTACCCGTGCGAAGCCAGCTTGTAGTTCCATCGTCTTTCTTATAGCCGGTATAGTCGTACGTTAAAAAATTTTGAAGTTTTTCTTTCGATACCATTTTAAACCGAACGCCTTTCTTTGCTTTACCGGCTTGCTCACGCACCAGGCGTATAGCATCCTCTTCAGCCTTCTTGTTTACTTGCAAAATTTCGGCAGCGTGACTGTTGCTATAATTCAGTATCTCTACGACAAATGCACGGGTAGAATTTATGCGCTGGTAAAATCGTTCGTGTGCAAAGGCTTCGCTAAGTATAGCCATACGGTTACGCAAACTGAACTGATTAATCAGGTAACGCGGATGATGGTTATAGGTATAGAAGTTCTTTACAGGCCATCCTTCCTGCAAACTGTAGTC
This sequence comes from uncultured Flammeovirgaceae bacterium, assembly GCA_946480685.1. The sequence goes on from CAMLLI010000155.1 coordinate 1,184, forward strand.
ACCGTAAGGTCCTAAGTATAAACCATATTTCTCTTGCACAGTTTTGGTAATGGCCGGCAGCATGGTATTGTTAGTATAATTATAAGTTGCATACTCACCGGCATAATGGTAACTCGGTGCCCACGTGAGCGAATAAGCGTGCCATGTTCCGTTGGTGGTGTGAAGGTCTACAAAGATCTGCGGGTCCCACGGAGTGATGATGTTGGTAAAGAGTTGTTGTGTCTCAACCGCTTCATGTTTTATACCATCGCGGTTCAGGTCCAGCCCCTGACTGTTTTCGCGTATACCTACTTCCAACGGACTATCTTCCTGTGATGGGCGTCTTCCTTTCTCCATCTTGTCGTTGCTGTCAGTATTATAGATTGGTGCAAAGAGTAAGATCTGGTTATCGAGCAGGTAATTTTTATCACCGAGCAGAATGTCACGCATCAGCATCATCAGTGTTTCTTTACCTTCTACTTCACCGGCATGTATATTTCCCTGTATATATACTACGAGCTTGCCCGACTTACGCGCTTCCTCCGCAGTCGCTATGCCTGTCTTTGAAAGAATAGCAACCGGTATATCTTTACCTTCCGGGCTCTTGCCCATGGAGATAACTTTTACTTCTTTGCTGAGTTGTTGTATGGCAGTCAGAAAGTCGATTACCTCCTTATGCGTAGAGGTTTTTACAAAGTTTGATTTTTCGGGAGAAATGATGAGTGCTTCCGGCCAGATGTTTTGTTGTGCATAAACAAAGTAAGACGACAGAAGCAGAAGCAGGGTACAGCGTTTCTTCATGGTATCATGTATATATACCACAATATCCGAAAACTTGGTCGAACGCTAAAAACGGTTTGTGATGGAAGGAATAACTTCCAATATTATTTACTTCGGGCGATACAAAACAGGGCTGAAGTTACTTCTTCTTTTTACCCTTCTTCATATCATCATAGTCATCGCGCTCGGCTAATTTCTTATCATCAACATTCTTATCGAGAAAGTCGTTGATCTTCTCGATGTTCATGCTTGATTTTATTTCCCCGAACTGATCGATGGTTATATCCAATCCCTGAAGTTCCTTGTGCACACGCGGCTTTGGTGTGTTGGCAGGCTTCTTTTCTTTTTTTGACATAGTGTGAAGCTTTATGGCTACTGGCCTCAGGCTGCTGGCTACAGGAATTTTCTCCTGCAGCCAGTGGCCAGCAGCCAGTAGCCTTGTGTAGTTATATACTACGCAACCTTCACCTTAATGGTTTGGAGTGCGTATTCTATTCTGTTAACGACTTCTGCTTTACCGATAATCTCCATGATCATCATCAGATCAGGACCACCACCTGCACCGGTGATGGATACACGCAGTGCCTGCAGAATTTTACCGGTACCGATTCCCAGATTTGCCGTAACCTGTTCTAATGTAGTCTTTGCTATAGTAGCGTCAAATTCCGGTAGCGCAGCTACAGCATCTTTATAGGCTGTGAGAACTTTTACAGCATCATCGTTCCATTTTTTACTCACTACATTTTCATCAAATGCTTTAGGCTCATGGAAAAAGAACTTCCCTTGCTCCCAAAAATCTTTCGGAAATGTAACACGCTCGCGCATCACGGCAGCAATCTTCAATGCTTTGTCTTGCGGGCAAGCTATATTTTCATTCTTCAGTGCATCCTGCAGGTAGCTCGCCAATTCTTCGTCAGACTTGGCACGCAAATACTGTTGATTGAACCACTGTGCTTTTAGAATGTCAAATTTTGTTCCCGCTTTACCAATGCGCTCGATCGAGAACGTTTTAATGAGTTCGTCCATCGAAAACAACTCTTGCGTGGTACCCGGGTTCCATCCTAAAAATGCCAGGAAGTTTATCAGTGCCTCTGGTAAATATCCGGCTTCTTTATAGCCTATAGCAACATCACCGGTTGCAGGATCTTTCCATGTGAGCGGGAAGATCGGAAAGCCGAGCTGATCGGCATCACGTTTACTCAATTTACCATTGCCATCGGGTTTCAACAACAACGGCAAATGCGCGAACTGCGGCATCTCATTCTCCCATCCTAAAAATTTATATAGCAGCACGTGCAGCGGTGCAGAAGGCAACCACTCTTCACCACGAATCACGTGCGAGATCTTCATCAGGTAATCATCGACAACATTCGCGAGGTGATACGTTGGCATGCCATCGCTCTTCATCAACACTTTATCATCAATCTGTGATGAGTGTACCATTACCCAGCCACGGATCAAATCGTTGAGACGAATCTCTTCTTTGCGCGGAACTTTCAAACGAATTACGTGTGGCACTTTATCTTCCAGCAGCTTCGTTACTTCATCTTCCGACAATGTAAGCGAGTTACGCATTTGTGTGCGTGTAATGCTGTTATACTGTGGTGTAGGTACTCCGGCAAGTTTCAGGCGTTCGCGCATCGCTTCAAGTTCCTGCTCGGTGTCAAATGCATAGTATGCATGGCCAGCATCAATCAATTGCTTCGCATACTGCATATATATAGCAGTACGCTCGGACTGACGGTACGGAGCATGCGGGCCGCCAACACCAACACCTTCATCGATCTTGATGCCTGCCCACGCCAACGACTTCTGTATATATTCTTCTGCTCCGGGTACGAAGCGTGTCTGGTCGGTATCTTCTACACGGAGTATCATAGTACCGTTGTGCTGCCGTGCCAGCAGGTAATTATAGAGGGCAGTTCTTACACCACCAATGTGCAGTGCACCGGTGGGACTGGGTGCAAATCGTACGCGTACATCTCTCATCGCTCAAAATCAAAATTAGGACTGCAAAGGTAAGAAAGGAGGGGCGATTTACGAGAGATACTCTTCGAATTTACGGGTATGCGGAGAATGAAGTTTGTACGTCTATTCATTCTCCGCGGCATTAAATTTTACTTCACCGCGATGCAGGATATTTCTACATTAACATCTTTCGGCAAGCGGCTGACTTCAACCGTTTCACGTGCCGGCGGATTGGTTTTAAAGTATTCGCCATAAATGGCATTTACCTTCGGAAAGTTGTTCATGTCTTTGAGGAAGATCGAGCTCTTCACCACGTTCGAAAAATCGAAGCCTGCAGCCTTCAGTATTTTTTCGAGATTAACCATTACCTGCCGCGTTTCTGATTCGATATCAGCGCTGATAATGTTACCGGAGCTTCTTTCAATAGCGATCTGCCCGCTGATGAAAAGCATGTTGCCGGCCTGGATTGCCTGGCTGTAAGGACCAATGGGTTCGGGAGCCTGATCAGAATAAACAACTGATTTTGACATGATTGTATAAGATTAAAATTTAATTTAGGGTTTGTCAAAAATAGTATCCGGTAACGGATTTACTTTCAATGCATGAATATTTTAATCATTGGTGAACAGGCACATTATCGCGAGAGCCTTCTGAAGTTTGGCGACAGCCATCAATATTCAGTAGTAGGCGAGCATCGTGATGCTGAAAAATTTTTGGAGAGTCACGACCTCGTGCTCGATTTTATTATTGATGAAGAGCCTACCAAGTTTGAAATTTATGTTGACAATACCGCTACAGTTTTGCTCAACACCTGCAAGATCAGTCTGGGAGAATTAGCGTTCATGACAGGCGACCAACTGAGAAGTCGCATCTTCGGTTTCAATGGCTTACCCACTTTTATCAATCGCCCCATCCTTGAAGTAAGTCTCTGGCGACCTGAAGACGAACCTGTTCTTAAAAAGATATGTGCATCGCTGAACACAGAATTTTTGGTAGTTGACGATCGTGTCGGGTTAGTTACACCACGCGTGGTGAGCATGATCATCAACGAAGCATACTATACCGTGATGGAAGGCACTGCTACACGTGAAGATATAGATATGGCTATGAAGCTCGGCACCAATTATCCCTACGGACCTTTTGAATGGTGTCAACGCATCGGCATCAAACATATATATGAATTACTGGAAGCGCTTTACGAAGACACCAAAGACGAGCGCTATAAAATCTGCCCGATGCTGAAGAAAGAATATCTGCGGCAGTAAGCTGCGAGTTTAACGGTAGGGGAATTCAGTTTTACTTTCGGTCCTTCTTTCTTTTATCTTTATTATCATCCCGAAAACGTTTTCGAAAAGAAAATTTGTAATATATAGCACCACTCCGCCCGCCAAAGCACTATTTAATAACTTTGTCGGGTTTCTAAATTTTTATCATGGCGAACGAGTTCAACAAGACTGTTTCCACCCGGTACCACATGTACAACAGTCTTTTCCTAAACCTTCCCTACTCCGGTATTTATCGCACCGGTACGCTGTTGCCGCTGCTGCAGCAAGCCTGCGAAACAGGATACGAGAAGGGAAAGGACCCCCGAACTATCATCAAAAAATTCTTTAGCGATTTTACTCCACAGGCAACGCGTGAAGAACAATTCAATTTACTCTTCAGCTTTACCCAATACGTAGAGCGACAAGTTGTATTGTTCGATTCGATCGAAGATGCAGCGTTTGATGAGATCAACGACCTGCATGGCAAGGGCACAGTTTCCGGATTGTTACTGCGTGCAGCTGCCGAAGGACTTGAAGAAGAACTGAAGAAGAAAGTTGAAGACTTTAGTGTGCGTGTGGTATTAACAGCACACCCCACTCAATTCTACCCAGGTAGCGTACTCGCCATTATCAACGACCTCGAACAAACTATTCGCGAGAATAAACTCGATGAAATAAACCTGCTGTTGCGCCAGCTTGGTAAAACTGCCTTTATCAATAAAGAAAAACCAACACCTTTTGATGAAGCGGTAAGCTTGTGCTGGTTTCTTGAAAGTGTTTTCTATCCGGAGATTCCAACGATCATTCAGAAGTTGATGACGGGTCTCAACATTAAACTGGAGGAATGGAAAAATTTCGATCTGCTGAAGATTGGTTTCTGGCCAGGTGGCGATCGTGATGGCAACCCGTTCGTAACGCATGAGATCACACTGAAAGTAGCGCAGCGTTTACAGGAAACTTTGTTGAAATGTTATCATCGCGACCTGCGCTTCTTAAAACGCAGACTTACTTTTAAAGGGGTTGATCATATTATAGCCCGTGCTGAAAGCAAAGTATATCCTATAGCCTACGGAGGTTTTGGCGAAATATACCATCATCCGGATGAATTGCTGAATGATCTCTTCGAAGCACGCGATGTATTGATCAACGATCACCGCGGGTTATTCCTCGATCTGCTCGACAGTTTTATACTCAAAGTAAAAATATTCGGTTTCTATTTTGCCAGCATGGATATACGCCAGGATAGTCGCAAGCATGCCTATGCCTGGGAAGCGTGTATTGAAAAACTACAGTCGAAAAACAAAAAACTGAAGAACTTCGACAAGCTTACCGAACAGGAAAAGATTGATACGCTTCTGTCACTCAACTTTAAACCGGCTTCATTAAAATTTGAAGATGCATTTGTTACTGAACTGATTGAGAGTATAGATGTAATCGGACAGATACAGGAGCAGAATGGTGTGGAAGGCTGCCATCGATATGTGATCAGTAATTGTCAGTCTGCGCTCGATGTGATCCGGGTATATCAATTGGCAAAATTGATACTTGGTAAAGATGACGATCTTACACTCGATATTATACCACTTTTCGAGACGATAGAAGATCTGTCCAATGCTCCGCATGTTATGAAGGCATTGTATAGTATACCTGCCTATCGCGCACACCTGAAACGCAGAGGTAACAAGCAGACTATTATGCTGGGCTTCTCCGATGGAACAAAAGATGGCGGCTATCTGCGTGCGAACTGGTCTATCTTCCAGGCAAAAGAAAATCTCACACGCATTGCGCGTGAAGAAGGTTTCACAACCGTGTTCTTCGATGGACGTGGCGGACCTCCTGCACGCGGTGGTGGTAATACGCACGACTTCTATGCTTCATTAGGCGATACGATTGAAGATAAAGAAGTACAGATCACTATTCAGGGTCAAACCATCAGTTCTAACTTTGGTAAACCTGTTTCGTGTGGCTATAACCTGGAGCAATTGCTTTCAGCCGGTATAGAAAATTCAGTCTTCAAAAATATAGATACCTTCGAGACAAACGAGAAGGCGCTAATGGATCAGCTTGCAGAAGAAGGTCATAAAGCATATCTCGACCTCAAGCAACATCCTAAATTTGTACCGTATCTTGAAAAGATAACTCCGCTGGCTTTCTTTGGCGATACCAACATTGGTTCACGCCCAGTAAAACGTAACTCCGGCAGTTTAAAATTTGAAGACTTACGTGCTATACCTTTTGTTAGCTCATGGGCACAGATGAAGCAAAATATACCTGGCTTCTACGGTGTCGGCACAGCTATACGCGAGATGAAACGACAAGGCAAGATGCGTGAGCTCAAGGCCCTGTTTAAACAGTCGCTTTTCTTCCGCACGCTGTTAAGCAACAGTATGATGTCGCTTACCAAGTGTTATTACCCGGCAACAGCCTATTTGTCTAAAGACAAAGAGTTCGGTGAATTCTGGAAGAAGATGTACGCAGAGTTCAAACTTTCGAAAGAGATGATCCTCGAAATTTCTGAACTTTCGGAGTTGATGGACAACACTCCGGTGAATCGTGATTCCGTAAAACTGCGCGAGCGTATCGTGTTACCGTTAATTACCATTCAGCAGTTCGCATTGCAACAACTGCGCGAACCCGAAGACAAGGAGAAAGACAAAGCATTCGAAAAGCAATATCGTAAGCTTGTACTTCGCTGCATGTTCGGTATTATCAATGCTGCGCGTAACTCGGCTTAATATTTCAGGAAAACTATAAGAGTAAGCAAAGTCTGAAAAGGCTTTGTTTATTTTTTAAATATACCGCCGACTATATTTCATCACCTATAGTCAATTCTGCTGCTTTGACTTGAAAGAATCAGGTCTCTGATTCTCTGCCGCGTTGACTATAACCAGTACACTGATCTTTTCGCTCACTATTTT
>CAMLLI010000156.1 GCA_946480685.1 uncultured Flammeovirgaceae bacterium
CACACCGATCGGAAAATTTGGTGGTACGTTAGCCACCGTGCGCCCGGATGATCTGGCAGCGCATGTGATACGCGAACTGCTCAAGCGAAATCCATCGCTGGATGTAAAGGCGATTGAGGATGTGATCTTCGGTGCAGCCAACCAGGCCGGTGAAGATAATCGAAATGTAGCGCGCATGGCACTACTCCTGACAGGCTTGCCGGTCGAGGTTGGTGGTGTTACTGTAAATCGATTATGCGCTTCCGGATTACAAGCCATCATGCAGGCAGCACAAGGTATAATGACAGGCAACGGTGACGTGTATATAGCGGGCGGTGTGGAGAGCATGAGTCGCGCTCCTTTTGTGATGGCAAAAGCGGAAGAACCTTTCGCACGCAAGCAGGAGATATTTGATACTACAATGGGATGGCGCTTTATAAATTCGAAACTCTCCGAGCTATATCATCCTTATTCCATGGGAGAGACTGCTGAAAATGTAGCAGCAAAGTGGAAGATCACCCGCGAAGAACAGGATGCATTTGCCTACCAATCACAAACACGCTATCAGCAAGCCTATACACAGGGAAAGTTCCAGGAAGAAATTGTAGCAGTACCCGTTCCGAAATCAAAAGACGAATTTTTTCTTTTTGAAAAAGACGAACACCCTCGCGCGACAACGCTCGAGAAACTGGCAACACTCAAGCCGGCTTTCCAGGCGAACGGAACGGTAACTGCAGGAAACTCTTCCGGTATAAACGATGGTGCAGCTGCTTGCCTGGTGGTGACAGAAGATATACTAAAGCAATATAATTTGACACCACTGGCGCGAGTTGTATCAACGGCAGTAGCCGGAGTTGATCCAGCCTATATGGGTATAGGTCCTGTGCCGGCAACACAAAAAGCACTGAAGCGTGCCGGACTAAAACGATCCGATATAGGTCTCACCGAACTTAACGAAGCCTATGCAGCACAATCTATAGCCTGCATCCGCGACCTCGATCTTGATCCCGAAACCGTCAACGTCAACGGTGGGGCTATTGCTTTAGGACACCCGCTCGGCTGCAGTGGCGTACGCATCAGCGCAACACTCCTCTATGAAATGAGAAAACAAAATATAAAGTACGGCCTGGCAACGATGTGCATTGGTGTAGGGCAGGGGGCGGCTGTTGTTTTTGAGAAAGCGTAGCTTTTGTGTGTTTACGTGTTTACGTTTGTACGTGTGTACGTAAACACCTACACACGTAAACACCTAAACACATTGAGACATGCGTTTCTTCTTCGAGATTTCTTACAACGGTACCAACTATAGCGGATGGCAAAGTCAGAATAACGCTACCGGTGTGCAGGCTGTTGTGGAGGATGCGCTTTCCAAATTGTTGCGCGAAGAAATTAGTATTATAGGAAGTGGTCGTACGGATACAGGAGTTCATTGCGAGCAGCAATTTTTTCACGCTGATATTCAAAACAAATTTGACCAGGAGAAATTAGTTTTGAAACTCAATTCGTTTCTGCCAAAAGATATAGCTATACCCTCTGTACATCGTGTAAAAGACGAAGCACATGCACGGTATGACGCCAACGAGCGAAGCTATATATACAGAATCACAACCAAAAAGAATCCATTTCTTGAAGGTCTCGCATTGCATTACTTTAAAGCTCTCGATATAGCGCGCATGAATGAAGCAGCTGCGTTGATGATTGGCAAGCATGACTTTGAGAGTCTTAGTAAAGTAAAAACAGATGTCAATAATTTTATGTGTGATATAAAGAAAGCGGAGTGGAGGCAACGCGATGCTTTGCTTGAATTTCACATTACTGCCAATCGTTTTTTACGCGGCATGGTGCGCGCTACTGTTGGGACGCTGCTCGATGTAGGCATCGGGAAAACATCCTTGAAAGAATTTCAGGATATACTGGATAGTCGTGACCGCAGGGAGGCCGGTGCCAATGTGCCACCGCATGCGCTATATTTGGTTGAAGTAAAATATCCGGAGAGTATATTTTTAAAGTAATTTCTTTGTGCAACTTTGTGCGGTTCCTCTGTGGCCAATGTGCCATGGATTTAAAAATTACTGAAGAATGAAGATACGAGTAGGAATGGGTTTCGATGTACATGAACTCGAAGAAGGCCGCGACTTTTGGTTAGGCGGTATAAAGCTGCCAGCTACCAAGGGTGCCGTTGGACACTCCGATGCCGATGTACTCATACACGCTATATGTGACGCGTTACTGGGCGCAGCAAATCTCCGAGATATAGGCTATCACTTTGCCAACACCGACAATCGCTGGAAGGGCATGGACAGTAAATTCTTTTTGAAAGAAGTTACAGCCATGCTGCACGAACGCGGATGGAAAGTAGGCAATGTAGATTGCACCGTTTGTCTCGAGAAACCCAAGGTAAATCCACACATCGATGCAATGAAAAAAGTGTTAGCCCCATTGATGAATATCACCGAAGAAGATGTTTCCATTAAAGCTACCACCAATGAGAAACTTGGTTACGTTGGTCGTGAAGAAGGGGTGAATGCCTCAGCCGTTGTGTTAATAATGAAAGATGAGCAAGTTTGAAAAAATACTACTGAAGCTTTTACAAGGGAATGCTGATAAAAGTTTTGATTTCGAAGATCTTGTATCTTTGTTGAAGAAGTTGGGCTTTGAAGTTCGAATTAAAGGGAGCCACCACATCTTTTATAAGGAAGGAATAGAAGAGATAATAAATCTTCAGCCTGATTCGGGCAAAGCAAAACCGTATCAGGTGAAACAGGTTAGAATGCTGGTTTTGAAATATAGACTTAACGCAAATTATGGAAGCTAATCATCGGTATGAAGTTATCATCTACTGGAGTAAAGATGATAATATGTTTTTGGCTGAAGTGCCTGAACTTCCAGGATGCATGGCGGATGGCAAGTCGCATCAGGAAGCACTCTCCAATGTTAATGAAGTGATTATGCAGTGGATTGAAACGGCTAAGAGTCTCAATCGTCCTATTCCCGAGCCGAAGGGAAAATTGATGTATGCATAACTAGTATATACGTGAAAGTGTTTTGATTTGTACAGCTGTTGTGAAGAGGATGAAACTATATCTGCGAAAATCTGTGTGAATCTGCGGGAACCCAACCATGAGTATAGAAATCATCACCACATCAGACGGTTCGCATTCATTGCTCAACACGGCACTCAATGAAACGTATCACTCCAAACACGGAGCACTGCAAGAGTCCATTCACGTTTTTATAAAAGAAGGACTCGATTATTTTCTTCAACGCAAATCTCAAAAAGATATATCCATTCTTGAAGTTGGTTTTGGTACTGGCCTCAACGCATTGCTTACAGTACAACGTGCACTTGAACTTCCAAACAACATTATCCACTATACATCGCTTGAAACATTTCCTGTGCCGGAAACAATATGGTCGAAGTTAAACTATATAGATTCCGTTGGGCTACAGGAAAAATTCAACCAGCTTCATGAGGCAAAATGGAATGAAGTAGTTCTCATCTCTTCGAATTTCAATCTGCGCAAACTTCAAACATCGTTACAACAAATTGATTTCACATCAGAGTTCGACCTTATATACTTCGATGCCTTCGCACCAAACAAGCAACCTGAAATGTGGGAAATCGATGTGTTGAGGCAAGTCGTAAATGCGATGCGGGCTGACGGTATATTTGTAACCTACTGCGCGAAAGGTCAATTGAAGCGAGACTTGAAATCACTTGGATTGGATGTGGAAACTCTGCCGGGCCCTCCCGGAAAAAAGGAGATGGTGCGAGCTGTTAAAAAAAAATAATAGAACAATAAAAATCGCTTCATTTTTGTCTGACACCATTGAAGAATCCTCAACCGTTTTCGGTAATTATTAAAATTTTCAAAATCAGCTATGGTGCAATCGTGTTCGTTTTCTAGTTTTTAAAATGTTTTGAATTAAATCTGAAAAGATTCCAAAAATTCTGGCGGTTTAGTTTTATCCAGAAATATCTTCTGTTTTATCCATAATTTTATAGACTCCGTTTTGCCCTAAACGGATGACACACACCCTTTTTTACAACCAGACAAACTAACCAGAAAGAAAGATGAAAGAAACAACCAGCCGTGGTTTGTACACCCCAGAACTGGAACATGATGCCTGTGGTATCGGCTTTGTTGCCAACATCAATGGTACAAAGACGAACCAAAACCTGCTCGATGCTCTTACCATGCTTGAAAACATGGAGCACCGTGGCGGTAAAGGCAGCAGTCCTAAAACCGGAGATGGCGCGGGTGTATTGATTCAAATCCCCTATGACTTTTTTGCAGATGAAGCGAAACGCCTCGGCTTCGAGCTCCCAGCTCCAGGCAAGTATGGCGTGGGTATGGTATTCTTCCCGCGCGACAAAAAAGTAAGCAACGCATGCCGTGAGGTATTGCGCAAGAATATTAAAGAACTTGGTTTAGAGCTGATCGGATTTCGCGTAGTACCCGTTGACCACAGCGTGCCCGGCCCAGGTGCTGCTGAAGTAGAACCGGTTATTGAACAAGTATTTGTAAAGCCGCTTGATGAAACGGTTACAGGCGATGCTTTTGAAAGAAAACTTTTCGTATTGCGTAACTATTCTTTGCATGCAGTTGCCAATACAGTTAAGGGGAACAACAAAGAATTTTATATAACAAGCTTTTCTGCGCGTACTATTGTTTACAAAGGACAACTTCGTACTGAGCAGTTAAGAATATATTTCAACGATCTGCAGGATTCGCGTTTGAAGACAGCGATGGCGCTTGTTCACTCGCGCTTCTCTACCAATACATTTCCAAACTGGAAGCTGGCGCAGCCTTTCCGGTATATAGCACACAACGGAGAGATCAATACCATTCGTGGTAACGTAAACAAAATGAAGTCGAAAGAAGCTCTCTTCAAATCGACATTGTTTACCGAAGATGAGTTGAAGAAACTTTTACCGATTACAAGTCCGGATGGATCAGACTCTGCCAACCTTGACGCACTGGTTGAAATGCTCGTGTTGTCTGGCAGAACTATACCACACGTAATGATGATGCTGGTGCCGGAAGCATGGCAGGATAACAAGCTGATGGATCCGCACCGTAAAGCATTTTATAAATATCACGCTTCGATGATGGAGCCGTGGGATGGTCCTGCAGCATTGGTGTTTACTGATGGTGTGCGTATAGGGGCCACGTTGGATCGTAATGGACTTCGTCCGCTTCGCTATTGCGTTACACGTTCTGGTCGTGTGATCGCAGCATCCGAAGCTGGTGCGTTAACCATCGATCCAAAAGATGTACTGGAAAAAGGGCGCATCACACCGGGTAAGATGCTCATGATCGATACCGAGAAAGGTAAAGTACTCGATGATGAAAAAGTGAAGCGTTCTGTATACGAAGGTAAATCATACTATAACTGGATCATTCAGAATCGCCTCAAGCTTCGTCTGGAGCCGGAGGTAGAATGGGTTGAGACAAGCTTCGATGAGAAGACACTTGTTCAACGCCAGAATGCATACGGATATACTTCGGAAGATATCAAGACAATCATTCTGCCGATGGCAGAAAAAGGATATGAAGCGATTGGTTCGATGGGAGATGATACTCCACTCGCTGTACTTTCAAAAGAGAGTCGCCATATCTCGAACTATTTCAAACAACATTTTGCACAGGTAAGTAACCCTCCGATCGATCCGATCCGCGAGCGTCTCGTAATGTCTCTCTTCACACGTGTAGGCGCAAGTCTCAACGTGCTGGATGAAACACCTGAGCATACGCGCCAGATACACATCTCTCAACCGGTGTTGTTGAACGATGATCTCGAAAAACTCAAGCATCTGCAAGACCAGGGATTTGAATACGCAGTTATTCAATGCGTGTTCAAGGCAGATGGTGAACCTGGCAGACTGGAAGAAAGTATAAATCGCATTTGCTGTGAAGCTGAGAAAGCAGTACGTGCCGGTAAAAAAATACTTATACTCTCCGACAAGAAAATCAGCAACGAGTATGCTCCTATACCTTCATTGTTATCAGTAGGTTCGGTTCACCAGTATCTTGTAGAGAAACGTATTCGTACACAGGCTGGTCTTGTAGTAGAAGCGGGCGATGCATGGGAAGTACAACACTTTGCAACCATCATCGGTTATGGTGCAAGTGCAGTGAATCCATATATAGCACTGGAAAGTATACATTCGATGAACAAGCACGGCATGTTCTACAAGCCGCTTGCAGATGAAGAAGCGTATGCAAACTTCCAGAAAGCAATTGGTAACGGCTTGTTGAAAGTAATGTCGAAGATGGGTATCAGTACCTTGCAGTCATACCAGTCATCGCAGATCTTTGAAGCGGTAGGACTTGGCAGTGATGTAATGGAAAAATGTTTCCGTGGCACGATCAGTCGTATCGAAGGTTTATCATTCGATGATGTAGCAAGCGAAGTACTGGTTCGTCATAAACTTGCATTTGCTACCGACAGTAAAGAGCTGCAGGTGGGTGGTGTATATCAGTGGAAGCGCAGAGGCGAGAAGCACATGTTCAGCCCTGAAGTTATACACTTGCTGCAACACTCTACGAAGACAAACAACTACGATCTCTATAGAAAGTATGCGCAGAAGATAAACGATCAAACCCGTGATCAGCTTACGATCCGCGGATTGTTCGAGTTCAAGAAGCGTAATCCTATACCATTAAGTGAGGTTGAACCTGTTGAAGAAATCTTCAAACGTTTTGCCACAGGTGCAATGTCATTCGGATCGATATCATTCGAAGCACACACTACACTTGCTATCGCGATGAACCGTATAGGCGGTAAGAGCAACAGCGGTGAAGGTGGAGAAGATGAGATCCGCTATGAGAAAAAAGAAAACGGTGACTGGGAACGTTCTGCTATCAAGCAGGTCGCTTCCGGACGTTTCGGTGTAACAAGCTACTACCTGTCGAATGCAGATGAGCTGCAGATCAAGATGGCGCAAGGTGCTAAACCTGGCGAAGGTGGACAGTTACCAGGTCATAAAGTAGATGAATGGATTGGTCGTGTTCGTCACTCAACACCGGGTGTTGGTTTGATATCACCTCCTCCTCACCACGATATATATTCTATTGAAGATCTTGCCCAGTTGATCTTTGATTTGAAGAATGCTAACCGTCAGGCACGTATTAATGTGAAGCTTGTATCGCAGGCTGGTGTTGGTACTGTTGCCGCCGGTGTAGCAAAAGCAAAAGCAGATGCTATATTAATCTCGGGTGCTGATGGCGGAACCGGTGCATCACCGATCAGCTCGATGCGTCACGCAGGTTTACCTTGGGAACTTGGTCTTGCAGAAGCACATCAGACGCTTGTAAAAAATAATCTGAGAAGTCGCGTTACACTTCAAACTGACGGACAGATCCGTACCGGTAAAGATATAGCGGTAGCCGCTATGCTCGGTGCTGAAGAGTGGGGTGTTGCAACCGCTGCACTTGTAGTAGAAGGATGTATCATGATGCGTAAGTGTCACCTGAATACATGCCCTGTAGGTATAGCAACGCAAGATCCGGATCTGCGCAAGTTGTTCACTGGTGATCCTGATCACGTAGTAAACTTCTTCCGCTTCCTCGCACAGGATCTTCGCGAGAATATGGCTGAGCTTGGTTTCCGTACCGTGAACGAAATGATTGGCCGCAGTGATATGCTGCGCGTTCGTCAGGACATCGATCATTGGAAAGTGAAGAAACTTGATCTCTCTCCTATACTTCACCAGGAAACTGCTTACGATGGTGTTGGACTATATAAGCAGATCGAACAGGATTTCGAACTCGAGAAAGTTCTCGACTGGAAACTGGTTGAAGCAGCACGTCCGGCACTTGACGATGCAGAAGCTGTACAAGAGAAGTTCATCATCCATAATATAGATCGTTCTGTAGGAGCGTTGCTCTCGAACGAGATATCGAAGAAGTATAAAGGCAAAGGTTTACCGGAAGATACGGTTCACTTCCAGTTTAAAGGTTCGGCAGGTCAGAGCTTCGCGGTATTCGGTGCTCCTGGTTTAACATTCGAACTTGAAGGTGAAGCGAACGATTACTTCGGAAAAGGTTTATCAGGTATATCGGAAGAGCGTCGTGTAGGGAATTGGTGTGTGTGGCGGG
>CAMLLI010000157.1 GCA_946480685.1 uncultured Flammeovirgaceae bacterium
CCTTTATCATGAAGCTCCTGGAAGAGATTCATAATATCGTAAGATGTTTTAGTATCAAGGTTCCCGGTAGGTTCATCCGCCAGGATAATGGAAGGATTATTAACCAGCGCTCTCGCGATGGCTACACGCTGACGCTGACCTCCGGAGAGTTCATTGGGTTTATGATGATGACGGTTGGCAAGGTTAACACTTTCAAGCGCAGCCATGGCCATCTCTTCACGTTCCGATCGGCTATAGCCCGCATAGATCAACGGCAACGCTACATTTTCCAAAGCAGAAGCACGCGGCAACAGGTTGAACGTTTGGAATACGAACCCGATTTCTTTGTTACGAACTTCAGCCAATTCGTTCTCTGTCATTTCACTCACCAAATGATTGTTGAGACTATAGGTGCCACTGGTGGGTGTATCCAGACAGCCTACAATATTCATGAGTGTTGACTTTCCTGATCCGGAAGGACCCATAAAGGCAACATACTCGCCTTTGTCTATGGAAATGGTTACATCCTGCAGGGCGTTAACAATGTTGTTACCCATGCGATAAACTTTGGCAATGTGATGTGTCTCAATAATTTTCATCGGCTGCTGTTTTAGGGGCTTAACAAGCTTTGGTGTGCGTTGTGGGTATTAGTTTGTGTTTTAACGTTTTAATTACAAGGATGTATATAATTATTGAAAAGTTTCCTTTCAATATACTCTTAATCCCGGGTTTGGTTGCAAAATTCAGTGCATTAATCCACCAGCGGCATAACGCCGTGTTACTTTTTGCCAGACGCTTCGGTGGTAACAAATGTTACGGCAGCATCAATAACAGCGTTGTCTTTTAAAATGCGGGTATGGCCAAGACCCTTCGTGCGAAGGAGACGTGCGGCCGGATAAATCTTTACGAGTGCTTTCGCATGTTGCAAGGCAACTTCTTTGTCATCAGCATCGTGAATTAATAGAATCTCTGGTGCATTCGGTAAATGTTTAATGAAATGCAGCGCAGTAAATTCATCGAACGGTTTACCATAGGTGCTGAGTATAAAATTCTTGAAGTATGCCGCAGCTGCCGGTGAACCATTAATAGCGCGGAGGTATGTGCGAATGATCTCATCGCCAATCGTAGGACTCGCAATGTTGATGAGTTTCTTAATCGGCAAACCATTCATGGCAGAGTATAATGCAGCACCACCTCCGAACGAATGCGCAATGATCGCTTCCGGTTCGCCCTTCAACTCGTATATCTTTTTTAATGCTTGTTCAAACTCGAGGATGGTTGTTCGTTTGCCTGCCGAGTTACCGTGGGCTGGTGCATCAAAGCCAACAACACTATAGCCTGCAGCAAGAAGTGGTTTCACAAATCGTCTGAATTGTGTAGCACGACCGGCCCATCCGTGAATCACCAATATATACCGTGTACTATCGCCCCAGGTATAGGCCTGTACTTTTTTGTTTTCAATCTCGAATGAGAACTTCTCGCTGAACGTTTCAGCCTTGCGTTCTTTTTCAGGTGTAGGGTAACGAAGGGGCGTGAAGAAAAGATTAACAAAATAGCGATGCGTAAGCGTTGGGGCAATTCGTTCGGCTTTCGGAAAAATCCAGCGAACGGCTTTTAACATAAACGGAGTGTGGTCTTTCTTCATAACCGAAGTTTACGAAAACTTTTCAACTCGCGTTTGTCGAATGTATATACTTACGATGCTTCTGTTGTGAACTGAAAGGTTTGCGTGGTGAACTGAAAAGTTTGAAGATCATAAACGCGTTCTGCAAAGAGTACATGATTGTCGTGATCAACCAATACAACAGTGGAACAACGCGAACCATAATTTTCTGTCTTGATAAACATAGACGAAAGTGCCCGCTCTCGTTCGATGGTTAATCCCGTGTTGGGCAACTTATTGTCGTCAGCGATTTCATTGTCGTAGAGAACTTCAAAGAGATCATCCGGGTTGATTGTAGTTTTTACTAAAACCGGTTTCATTTTTTCTTTGCCACGAACAACTTTAGGCCATGGTGTTTCCAGCAAATGATTGCTGATGCCATAGAACCCAGGTGCTATCTTATCAACACCCTCTTTATAGTTCGAGTAATAATATAGTCCGTTAGCGGTGCCGGCTAACAAGTTGAAACCATTATATACTTTACCGTTTTGCTCAATGCGCTTGAGATATTGCTCCGGTTCTTCTTTCGACAGCAGGTAATCACTTACCAGGTTTCCGCGTGAAGGAGCATTTGGGTTGATGTTAAGCGGATCGCGATAATTAGTAAGCATACTGATGCGCCCGGACTTGGTCATGCCCATCCACGTACCACACGCCTCGAGATCGCGACCACCCAATAGCTCCGGGTGATCTTCCCAATACGCAGCCGCAGCAGTTTTACGATTGTAAAATTCATCGCGGTTAGCCGCTACAATTAATTTATAGGTTGGATGGTTGTGAACAGAAAAGAAAATCAGGCACATAAATCGATTTGGGTTCGCAAAGTTAAAATATAGTAACCCAAAAGTATAGCAACTGAGTTCCTATGTTGACAGAAATGAATGGTGATTAGAAATTGTGTGTAAGCCTTATTTAATCTTCGCGATTTCCTCTGGCGTTAAACCGGTTAGTTCTGCAATGAGATCAACGGACAAATTCTTTTTACGAGCATTCATAATGAATTCTGCATTTGCCTTTTTTATAGCCTTGTCTTTTTCTTCCTGAACAGTCTTAGCATGAATTATCTTCTCCTGTTTTTTTACACGTTCTTCAATTTCAAAGGCAGGTACCCACTTCAGACTTTGTTCTAGTTGTTCGAACAAACCGGAATCAACAAAGCTCATATATGAATTTTCAGATATTAGCAGGTGATCGACAATTGGTATATTGAGAATTCTTCCTGCTTGAATGAGTCGGTCCGTCAGATCTTTATCGGTATCCAAGAGCTTTAATTCTCCGCGCGGCCGGCTTCGAACGATGATTGCTTTTACTGCTCCCTTTAACACCGCTACACGAAATACATTCATGGGCTCTACGGTAATAGGATTTACACTATCCAAACTAACCGACTCGATATATAGTATGCGGTTATTGTTTGCAAGGCCAATCATCCAAAAATGTTCTTTCTCACAGTCTATCTTCGCCTCGCGCAGAAGAATATCCTGCATCACAGTATAAATATCATCGGGGTTTAGCGGCTTGATCTTTTGATTGTCGCTTAGTTCAATAGTCATGTTAACGTTGTAAAGGGAATGCAAACAAAAGTATGAATTTTGTTTACTTCAACTTCAACCTGTAATTACTATTTCTCCAGAGCTTGGTTATTTTCCCATTCTTGTCGCGCTCAAAAGTTATTTCTTCGCCATTCTCACCATCATCGCGTACGCGTTTAAAGGTATCGTTCTCTACATGCTTCAGCAGTGTTATATTTTTAGGATTGTCGTTTGGCATATATAGTATAGCAAGTTTATCGCCCCAAGGGGAAACAATCATCTCGCCACCCCACGGTTTAAAACCATAGGTTCCGCAGTATTCCTCAAATTTCTTTTCCTTCTTCTCGTTGATCTTGTCATCTGTAGCTTTGTTATATACCGAACGCATCGCTTCAAAGTATCTATTCGGATCAACCCCTATAGCATTGATCATAACTATAAAAGCAAGTTTATCTTTCGGGTTGATCATGATGAGCGTTTGATACCCCGGGCAATAGCCGCCATGACTCACGTACGTTTTGCCATCCACCTGCGATACCGAGAACCCCAGACCCCACGAAGTGCGCCAGTTCGGATCCATATATTGTACATTGTGCATCTCACGCAGCGTTGATGATTTCAGAATTTCAGAACCGCCATTCTTCAGCAGTCTGAATTGCCACGAAGCAAAACGCGCCAGATCTTCCACCGTTGATGTTAAGCCGGCAGCAGGTGTTATACCTTTCGTATCGAACTTATCGAGCATTCTGCGTTCGCCTTTACGACTCGCATCGCTATAGCCGGTAGCCATTCGTCCATGCCATAACTCCTGCGGAAAGTATGTGCGTGTATCACTCATACGAAGCGGCTTGATGATATTGTCTTCTATATACTTTTCATACGGTATACCGGATACTTCTTCAATTATATATCCTAACAATGATATACCCAGGTTGCTATATTGAAAGTAAGTGGAGGCGGGGTATAGCGTTTGCTGGTCTTTGAGTTTTTGCTTTACCTGTTCTTTGGTAGGGAAGTTTGCGTCACTCCAATAAGGGAAATCAGATTCACGCGGCAACCCGGATGAGTGTGTGAGTAACGTTCGTATCGTAATCGGACCGCTATCGGTAGCGGATTGTTTTATACTAAACCATGGCAGTATAGACGATACTTCGTCATCCAGGCGCAGTTTGCCCGCATCGCGCAACTGCATTATACCAACGGCTGTAAATAGTTTGGATATAGAACAGATGCTATAAATCGTGCTGGGTTGTGCCGGTACATTCTTCGCTATATCTGCTTTACCGTATGCACTGCTCCAGATAAGTTCCTGATCTTTTACAATGCCTACAGAAATCCCCGGAAGGTTATCAAACTCTGTTTGTGCCTTGAACCACTCGTCCAGCAATTTAAAAGCATCTTCATTTTCTTTCGAAGCCGTCTGTGCGTGTGCGTTGAAAGTATATACAAGAATGAGCAGGAAAAATAAATTCTTCAGCATTTGGTCTAGGGGTCTTGTGTTGCTGATAAATATAAAACGAATGCTTTTGAAGCTGAAATTATTTTGGGGATGAGAGGTAGTATGTGTGCACTATTGGATGGGAAGTGCTTTAAAAAAGCTCAAGCTGCTCGGGCAGCAATGTAAACGATTTGCGATGATACGGAGTGATACCCAGTTGTTTGATACCATCGCGATGTGCCTCGGTAGGGTACCCTACATTTGTTTCCCAGCCATAGCCCGGATATTGATTGGCGAGGCCTTGCATCAGATCATCGCGGTATGTTTTGGCAAGCACCGAAGCAGCAGCAATCGAGAAATAAGTAGCATCGCCTTTTATAATACATTCGTGCCGCACATCACGATACGGTTTGAAGCGATTGCCATCGATCAACAATAGCTGAGGTTGCTCCTGTAATTGATCAAGCGCCAGGTGCATGGCTTTGAACGAAGCATTTAAAATATTGATCTCATCGATCTCCGAGTGACTTACTTCAGCAACCGCCCAGGCTATAGCAGCTTTTTGAATGACTTCACGCAATTCTTCGCGCGCTTCTTTTTTAAGCTGCTTGGAGTCGTTGAGTAATTTATGTCTGAATTTTTTAGGAAGAATAACAGCAGCCGCCACAACAGGTCCTGCAAGACAGCCGCGCCCGGCTTCATCGCAGCCGGCTTCGGTTAAATCTTTGGTGAAGGACGATCGTAGCACTATTGGTTTCGTTATCAGTTATTCGTTAATCGTTAGAAGTTATTTGTTATCCGAGCCTCTGCCACGAATAACGTTTAACTTCTAACGGATAACGGAATCACAAACTTAAAAGAGATTTGATTTCATACAAAAAAGAAATCAATAGCTTTGAAGTCGAAGGTTTGACTTCAGTTAAAAATGTCATTGGCTAATCGCGAAACACATATATGAATCAAAAAGAAATTAAAAATCCCTGGACAACTTTATCGGGTGAAGAGAAATATAGCAACCGTTGGATACAGGTCACCGAGTACCAGGTTATCAACCCGGGTGGAGGAAAAGGTATTTATGGCAAAGTACATTTCAGGAACAAAGCGATTGGTGTGATTCCCGTGGATGCTGAGGGCAACACGTGGCTGGTAGGACAGTTCCGCTATACCTTAAATGAATTTCATTGGGAGATTCCGGAAGGTGGCGCTCCGCTGGAGGAAGATCCGTTGGATGCTGCAAAGCGAGAACTACTCGAAGAGACGGGCATTGTAGCGAAACGTTGGACAAAGATTGCGCGCCTGCACACCTCTAACTCCGTAACGGATGAAGAAGGTTTTATTTACCTGGCGGAAGATCTGGAATATGGCGCGAACAACCGCGAAGAAACCGAAGCCGATATGAAAGTGTGGAAGCTTCCTCTGAAAGAAGCGATCGATATGGTAATGCGTGGCGAAATAACCGATAGCCCCAGCGTTATAGGCTTGCTTACGCTTGGGCGACTGAAGGGAATCTAAATGACCATTCGTACACACCTTCGCGAAAATCTTTACCTGGCCTTTCCGGTTATGCTTAGTAACCTCGGCCACGTGCTGATGGGCGTTACCGATACCATGATGGTAGGGCACCTCAATGCAGAGTCGCTGGCTGCGGCTGGTCTTGCTGTAGTGGTGTTCAATGTGTTCATGCTGTTTGGTATAGGCGTATCGTATGCTATAACTCCGTTGGTGGCTGCGGCTCATGGCGAAAAAGATAACCAGGCTATAACCGAGACACTACGTCACGGATTAATCATCAATATCATCAATGCAGCTATACTGATTGGCGTGGTGGAGGTTGGCAAGAATCTGCTATACCACATTAACCAGCCGCCTGAAGTTGTAGAGCGTGCTATACCATTTCTGAGCATTATAGCATTTTCACTGGTGCCAATGATGATCTTTCAAACCTTCAAGCAATTTGCCGAGGGGATGTCCAACACACGCGTAGCACTGGTGGTGATGATACTCGCCAACATTCTTAATGTTATACTAAACTATATTTTGATTTACGGGCATTGGGGTTTCCCGGCTTTAGGTTTGGTCGGGTCGGGGTGGGCTACATTTACCTCGCGTGTTTTCATGGCCATTGCTATAGCAGTATATATTTACTACATGCCTTCGTTCCGAAGCTTTCGAGGAGGGTTCAAGCTGGGAAATTACTCAAAACGTTTATTCTCGAAGATGCTGCACCTCGGTATACCCAGTGGTGTACAATTTATATTCGAAGCAGCTGCATTTGATTTTTCATTGGTGATGATGGGATGGTTCGGTACAAAAACGCAGGCCGCACACCAGATCGCCATAAACCTGGCAACGTTAAGTTACATGATCACCACGGGACTCGCCACAGCCGCCACCATTCGCGTAGGCTATTTCTCCGGCACGCGCGATTACAAGAATATGCGACTGGCCGTATATACCTTGCTCGGCATGGCGTTACTGCTCATGACTATATTTGCCGGTATATTTATAATCGGCAACAACTGGCTGCCGACTTTGTATATAAATGATCCGGAAGTTATACCCATTGCAGCATCGTTGCTGGTAGTAGCCGCACTTTTTCAGTTGTCGGATGGCACGCAGGTGGTATGCGCCTCTGCGCTTCGCGGATTGCAGGATGTAAAAATACCATCCGTCTTTATTCTTATTTCATATTGGATTATAGGTCTGCCATTAGGCTATTGGCTTGCCTTTAAATCCGGCTATGGAGCGATAGGCATCTGGCTCGGACTTTTCATCGGGCTCACGCTCACTGCGCTCGGGATGTTCTGGCGACTGCAGATAATCGTTAATCGTTATCGGTTGTCCGTTAATCGTTAAAACGTTAACCGTTAATAGTTATCCGTTAATCGTGAGAGATGACGAGGTATACTATATATCTTAAATTACCTCAGTGCCCCTTTGTGCCTTCTTGGTGTCCTTTGTGCCATGGATTTAAAAAACGGATAACGAATAACAATTAACGGATAACGATTAACTATATTTCCATCCGATTTATAAACTAACCATGACAGACTCTAAACCTGTTCGCGCTTCGCAGACAACGATTACAGAACTGATGATCCCTTCGTATGCCAACTTTGGCGGTAAAATTCACGGAGGTATTTTACTCTCATTGATGGATAAAGTAGCTTATGCCTGCGCCAGCAAACATGCCGGTGCATACTGCGTAACCGTAACGGTAGATAAAGTTGAATTTCTTCAACCGGTAGAAGTAGGACAATTGGTATCCATGCATGCTTCTGTAAATTATGTAGGTAATTCTTCCATGATTGTCGGTATACGCGTGGAAGCTCAGAATGTAAAACTCGGCACCATCACGCACACCAACTCATCATACTTTACCATGGTAGCAAAGGGCGATG
>CAMLLI010000158.1 GCA_946480685.1 uncultured Flammeovirgaceae bacterium
TAAATTCTTTCAGCGCTTTAATGTCTGTGTCTGTTAACCGTGTGCTGGCCGGGTGGTATATCTTTCGTAATTTTTCAATGGCTGAGTGGAGTTCGCTTCGCTGTATAGGTTTGAGCAGGTAATCTATACTATATTGCTTAAATGCCTGCAGTGCATACTGGTCGAAGGCGGTTGTAAATATGATGGGTGATTCGATCTGTACCTTATCAAAAATTTCAAAGCTTTTGCCATCGGCCAATTGTATATCCATGAATACTATATCAGGCTGCCTGCCGGAACGAAAGTAGGCAACCACATCCTGTACGGAATCAATTCGCTGCACCACGTTTATAGTGGGGTCGCACTCTCTTATAAGGGATGTTAACCGCTCTGCGGCCTCTACTTCATCTTCAATAATGCATGCTTCCATAAACTATGTGTGGTCAACTTGTACAAGGGGCACTTTTACAATAAACTCATTTTCAGTTTTTACGATCTCGACCGGTTTACTACTTAAAAATTCGTATCGCTTTTTGATATTCTTCAGGCCTATATAGGCAGACGGATCTTTAACATGTTTTTCCTGCAGGGTGTTGGAAACTGTAATCGATCCATTGTAGGAAATGATGCTGATCTTGAGTGGCAATTTACCCGAGACTACGTTGTGCTTGATGGCATTCTCAATAAGCATCTGCAGGGTGGCTGGTGCTATATGAAATTTTTCGGCATCGGTGGTGATGTGCTTCGAGATGAATATATTTTCACCAAACCGTATTTTGAGCAGATACAGATATGAGTCAATAAACTCGAGTTCTTCTTGCAGGGAAACAATTTTGCGCTCCTGGCTATATAGCAGGTAACGGTATACATTGGAGAGCTGCGCTATAAATCTGGCCGATGTGTCTGCATCTTTATACACGAGGTTAGACAGCGCATTGAGACAATTAAACAGAAAATGCGGATTGATCTGGCTGCGTAATGCTTCAAACCTTGCTTCAATACTATCTTTTTCAAACTGCTCGGCTCTTACTTCGGCATTCTTGGATTTTTGCAGAAAGAAATATATAGCATTAATGCAGTTAAGGAAAAGGTTTACACGGAAAGCAAATGCTGCAACCAGTTTGAAGTGTTCCATGCTCCAGGCAAAACCACGCGCCAACGCAAGGTATATAATGGCCAGCCCTGACAACGCTGCTATTATTGCATTGAGTTGACTAAGTAGAAACAGAATGATGAGCGGATGTACTTTTCTGGCTGTGGCTTCGTGAAGTTTATACTGGTTGTTTTCTACGAGCCGGTTCAGTTCCCAAATGACGAGGATCACTACCAGCAGTAACAAAAACAGAAGGCCTGTTGGAACCGGAAATTCAAACAGCTTGTCGCCAATTACCAGGAGTATATTGACGAGCGAATAGGCGGCCAGCAGAATGATAAAAGCGTACCTGTATTTACTGCGAAACATGGCTTGGCGCGATTTATAGTATATCTGCTATTGAGAAAAACAGGCCCATACCTGTTTAACATAGTATGGGCCTGATTGTTCAAACCATTTTTTAATCGGGGAGCAGCACGCGATCGATGGTATGGATTACACCATTGGTGGCCAAAACATTTAACAATGCTGCGTTAGTACTGAGATTGGCAACATTGCCGCTTCCATCGGTAATTGTTTTGTTGGTAGCGCTGATGGTAACATTGCCGTTAAGCGTAGCCACATTGCCATTGACCAGGTCGGTAGAGAATACGCGTGCGGCAACTACGTGATGCTGCAATACAGCGGTGAGTGTGGCAAGTGGTATGTCATTGACGCTCGCTACATCCAATGCATCATATAATTGTTGAAAGGCTGCATCCGTTGGTGCAAACACGGTGAGGTTAGCATCGCCATTGCTTACGGCTGCAAGTAAATCAGTGTCGGTGCCGCTGGTTCTGGCAAGGGCTGCAACCAGTTGTGTGAACTGTGGACTGCTGGCGGTTGAAAGATCGGTAGCAATACCGGCAATTGTTTTGGATGGAGGAATAAGCGTACGATCGATCACGTGCACGACACCGTTGGAGCCTGCTATATCCGTTGCTGTAACCTTGGTTGTGCCATTGATAAATACGCCATTCGCTCCGTTGTTGCTAAGGTAAAATTTACCGCCCAGTGTAGTGATGGTTGCACTTCCGGCGGGAAGTTCTGCAGCGCGAACTTCATCATCAATCACATGGTATTTCAGTACAGCATTCAAGGTTGCTTTATCGGGAAGTGTAGTAATGCCTGCCGCTGTAAAGGCTGCATTGGTTGGTGCAAACAAAGTAAGTTTTTTGTTTGATGGTCCGTTGCCGAGCAGTGTGGTAAGTATAGATGCATCGGCAGCCTGCACAGCAGCAATAAGTGTTGTAAAGTTTTTGTTGAAATAAGCTGGTGCCACAATGGTGCCAACGATCGGTTTAACAGAAGGCGGTACCAGAACAGCATCAACTATATGGATCACACCATTGGATGCTTCGACATCGGCCGTGGTAACATTTACAGTGCCGTTAAGTTTAACACCACCCGTTATGGTTACCGAAATGTCTTCGCCATTGGCGGCCTCAACCGTTCCATTCGTAAGCTGTGTGGATTTAATCGCTGCGGAGGTGACAACGTGATATTGAAGTATATTCTTCAGAACATTCTCCGGAACATCGTTTACACTGGTTTGACCGATGGCTGTTAATAAACTGGTAAATGCTGCATTGGTTGGTGCGAACACGGTATACTTTCCGTTGCTATTGAGCGTGCTTACCAGGTCTGGATACTTGGACAATGCTGCGACTAACGAGGACAGGTTACTGTTACTTTGCGCTATCTCTACAATTGTTTTGTCGGGCTGCGAAGACGAATCATCGTCATCATCACAACTTGAAATGAATACCAGCGACAAGGCGACTGCCATTGTTATTGCTAACCTGCTAAAGGTTGAGCGCAATACATGTTTTTGAATGTTAAGTTCCATACGTGTTAATGTGGGTTTGTTTTTTATTCGATTGCTGTATAAACCCGTTGGAAGCTGTTTTGATTAGCGTTACAGCGCAAGCAAACGGAATGGCGGGTGCGAACTGCGATTTTTCAGGAGTGAACAGCATGGCCCGTAGCCCACACGTTGGACGGCTGATATACCAAACGAAAACCAAAATATGGTTAACTTGTAGACAAACGCAGCGGTTGGCTGTGTCGGCTGTATAGTATACCTATTCTGAATCTTAAAAGATGAGACACCATGAGTAAAGTAAAGGTAAATGCATTTTCAATTTCACTGGACGGCTATGGAGCCGGACGTAATCAACGTCTGGAGGAACCCTTAGGTAACCGGGGCGAAGAACTTCACGAGTGGATATTTCCTACGAAGATGTTTCAGACGTTGTATGGTAAAGGCGATGGAACAGAAGGAACGGATAACGACTTTGCTGAAAAGTCATTCGAAAACATTGGTGCGTGGATAATGGGACGTAATATGTTTGGGCCTGTTCGCGGCCCGTGGCCCAATGATGATTGGAAAGGCTGGTGGGGAGAAAATCCACCTTATCATGTTCCTGTTTTTGTTTTAACAAATCATGCGCGGAAATCTATTACGATGGAAGGAGGAACTACATTTCACTTCGTTACCGATGGTATTGAAGCTGCTTTGGAAAAAGCGAAGAAAGCTGCCAACGGTAAGGATATACGCATTGGTGGAGGAACATCGACCATTCGTCAGTACCTGCAAGCCGGCTATATTGATGAAATGCACCTTGCGATAGCTCCAGTATTTCTGGGATCGGGCGAACATCTTTTTGAAGGGATCGATTTGCCGAAGTTAGGATTTACGGATACTCAAACTATATACGGACAGCGGGCAGCGCATGTGATACTAAAGAAAGGTAATCAGGTTTAAAGAAAAATCATCGTTCCTTAAAACTTGTAGACCACCGTTGGTTATTCACCGACAACACGTTTTCCTGCCTGGTAAATCAAAACCTATATTTGTCTCCCTTCCTTTTATACTAATAAAGTAAGGTATCAACGTAAAGCCGGTAATAGCCAGACGGGATGTTGCCGGCTTTTATTTTTATTATATATATACTACCTGACATGATTGATAATCTAAACGGACTGGTATTGCAGCAGGTTCCGGAGATTATCTTTGTTAAGAGGTTTGGAAAGAAAATCAGTTACCGGTTTATAGGTTTTTGATTTTGCTATATCGTTAATGTCCACCGAGGAGGTGAGCATGACGATTTTCATTTTCTGTAGCACGGAATCAGGAAGTGTAATGAATTGATCCAGGAATTCCCAGCCATCCATGTGAGGCATGTTGATGTCCAGGAAAATCAGGTCGGGGAGTTGTGTTGCATCGTTCGCCATTAACTGCCGGAGTTCGTCCAGCGCCACCGCTGCATTTGTGTAGGCCGTAACGCGAATGGACGGGAACGTAAGGTAGATGATCTTCTTGTTTACCATGTTGGTTACCGCGTCATCATCAATTAATAGTATACGATCAGGCAACGATGACTCTTTCATATCAATGTCGGTAAATATATACTAAATGTACTTCCTTCGTGGGGTTTGCTGTCAACCTCAATTTTCCCGTGAAGCGATTCCACCTGGTTCTTGGTGAGGCAAAGTCCTATTCCCTTTCCGGGGATTGTTTCCGGACCAAAACGCTTGTATAGTCCGAAGAGCTTTGTTCCATTCTTAACCAGGTCTATACCTATACCATTGTCCTGAACTTCGAGGCATATACCTTGTTTGTACAGGTTCGTCCGGATTGAAATTCGGGTTGGTATACCGGTCGTGCGGAATTTGATGGCGTTGGATACCAGGTTATACAGCATGCTGTGAATATAGCTTTTAACGGAGATAATTCCCGGAGCTTTGCTGAAATCGGCTGCTATCTCCGCTTTACTTTGCTCAATTTCGTTCTGCAGTTCCTGGCGAACATTTTCCCACGCATCGTTAAAAGATATATACTCGTATTTTTCAGTGATGTTGCGTGCCGATACAATGGTACTGATGTCCTTAACGGCTTCGTCCAGCTGTGCTGTGGCTTCCGTAATTTTATCTACGATAACTTTATTTTCGTTGGCATCATCACCAAATATACTGGCCAGTCCTAATATACGGGCGATCGGATTTCGCAGGTTGTGTGAGACTACATAGGAGAATTGCTGGAGATCATTGTTTCGTGCCTGCAGCCGTTCGATGGTTGCCTGCAGCCGGAGGTTCAGATCCTGGATGTCTTTTTCGGCCGCTACGCGTTTGCTGATGTCTATCCCCATACCGATGAGGTAGGTGTTGCCATCGAAGTGCGCTACGTTGCCGTTGAAGTAGTATATAATCTTTTCTTTGTTTCGTGTATAGAAGTATGCTTCTACATCGGCCTGACCTTTTTCAAATACGGTTTCGATTTTGTTGCGCAGTAATTCCTTGTCATTTCCTTCGAAGAAATCAAGCGGATGCATCTCTTTTACTTCTTCCGAAGTATATCCTGATACATGTTCGAAATTCCGGTTCCAGCGGAAAAATTTTCGGTCCTTGTCATATATATAGATGATTCCCGGAAGACTGTTTATAATGGACTCCGAGAGCTCTTTCTCCATGGTTAGCTGACTTGTTCTGCGTTCTACCAATCGTTCAAGTTTTGCCGGCTGTACAGCTGTATACCACGAGAACGTGCCGACTATCGCTGCGAATAAAAGTCCCAGCGCACACAACACGATAGCGTGATGGTATATTTCATTTTGATTAAGTGATGTTACATAAAGCTTCCATTCGGTGTTAGGCACTTCGATTGTTACAAAGTCGCCTTCGTTGGGTATAGCAGGGGCGGGAAGGAAAAATTCTTCGTGTCCATCCGTATGTACGCGCGAAAGCTGGTATCTGAAATCGTGATTGCTGTCCACATCTATACCGGTAGCTTTCATGAAGCTCGAAAGTTTAATGAGAACCGCTGCAAAGCCCCAGAATTTTCCGTTGATGAAAATCGGCTGCCGTCCGATCACCGCTATACCGCCTTGTTTGAGATTTACCGGACCAGCAAAAAAGAAATCTTTTCGTTCCAGGGCAATGACAGCACCCCGGTGGCGAACAGTATCGCTTAGTATATTATACCCGATAGCCGCTTCGTTTCCGTTAACGGGGTATACATGTGTGATAACACCACCCTGCAATAATTCAATAGCATCTACAAGTGGATTTACCTGCAGTAATTTTTCAGCAATGCGATCGAAGTCTTCCGGAATGCCATACTCTTCTACAATGAATGCGAGCGTGCGCGTGCTGGAGAGCGTGCTTGTTAGTGTAACGTGGACACGCTCTTTCTTTGCGTTGGCCTGGTTGGACAGCCGTTGAATTTCTGTATAGCGGGCTGATTGATACCAAAAGTAAACGAGCAGTTGTGTCAGGACAGTTAAGACCAGAAACATGCCAAGCCCTATCAATACGGGTTTCCTGAAGTTACGTAGTGGCATGTCGAATCCTCATTCGGTAATTAAAATAGTACTCTCTCCGCCAAAGCCCGAAGCGATTCGTAAATAATGTACGCATACATCATACGATGCAACGCGCATAAAAGGCAAGCAGGATACTCAAGTGTCAGTAAACAAGGTAAAGAAAATAATATGTAAAAACAATCCGTGAAATCCCGTATTTATGAGAACACCTCCAGCCTATGAAGATATACTCCGAAGTGCGAAAACATGCCTTGTATTTAATGGACAAACACGCTTTGCTTAAAATATTTACTACTAATTTGTAGATAATATCAGAAGCTGTTGTATATTTATTCTACAATTTAGTAGTAAATGATTGAAACACGACTGGGTGATTTTGAGGAAGTGATCCTGCTGGTAGCCGGTATACTGGAGGATGAGGCGTATGCCTTAAAGATTACAGAAGAATTTAAACGCCAGACCGGGCGCGAAGTATCGATCGGGGCGGTGCATTCCACGCTCGACCGACTGGAACAAAAAGGTTTCGTGAAATCAGCGCTGGGTGAGGCGACTGCTATGCGGGGAGGCAAACGCAAGCGCATATTTACCATTACAGCATTGGGCAAGCGTGTGTTGAAAGATGCGATGGATTTCAGAATGTCGCTCTGGAAACAATACCCGCTGCTGGCCGGTAAACTTAACTTTAGCTATTAACCGCGGTGCATAAACAACAGGATATACCGCCCAGACTTGCTACATGGTTGCTTCACCGCTTTCTGCGAGAAGATCTTGCAGAAGATGTAGGTGGCGACCTCGAAGAACGCTTTTATACGCTGAAGGAAAACACTTCGCACCTGCGTGCTCAGACAGATTATTGGTACCAGGTGCTTGCCTATATACGACCTTTCGCTATTCGTAAACGCTCGCGACAACCCCAACTATACCGCGCTATGTATAAAAATTACTTCACCACATCACTGCGCGCCATGAAGAAGAACAAGCTTCATGCTGCCATCAATATTGCAGGTCTTTCTGTAGGCATGACGGTTGCCATTATTATAGGACTCTGGATCAAAGATGAACTTTCGTACGAGAAGCACTTCGATAAGTATGACAGTATAGGACGTGTGCTGCAAAACCTGACGAACAATGGCCATATGGATACATGGTGGTCGGTGCCATGGCCCCTGGCTGATGAGCTGCGGAAGAAGTATGGTGATAACTTCACGCATGTAGTACTCGCCACGGATGCAGAAAATGCTGTTGTTACTTATGAAGACAAGCACCTGTCGCAATCGGGTATATTTGCTGAACCGGACTTCCCTCAGCTGTTTACACTTTCGATGGTACATGGTTCACGCGATGCTTTGAAAGATGCATCGTCAGTTATCATCTCACAGTCGTTTGCCAAAACATACTTTGCAGATAACGATCCTATTGGAAAGATCATGACCATTAATTCCTCCATGACGGTGCATGTGGCTGGTGTCTATAAAGATATACCTTCACAATCAGAATTCCACAATATACATTTTATAACACCGTGGCAGCTGCTCTATAATGAATCGGGGTGGATAAAAAATATGTAC
>CAMLLI010000159.1 GCA_946480685.1 uncultured Flammeovirgaceae bacterium
AGATAGCACAGTCACCTGTTCGGAAAGTTTGGCAATGTAGTCGCATTTCTTGTCATGGTCAATATCCATTGAACCATCTGATACTTCTGCGAACGACATATCGAATTTATCGAGCAGTCTCCGGTAATCATCAAACTGATTCCGGATTACAAATGCTTCGAAGAGCGTGCCCCCGAAATAAACCGGCAAGCCAGCTTCTTTAAAGACCTGAAGTTTTTCTTTGAGCTTTGGAGTGACAAATGATGTAGCCCATCCCAGTTTTACGATATCGACATGATCCGCACATGTACTCACAAAATCTTCAGCTTGGCGGATACTCAGGCCTTTATCCATGGCCATGGTAAAACCGTATTGCCTGGGCTTTTTGGTACGCTCAGGCAAATTGTTAAGGTCGTAATTCATTAATTATTGTCTTTTCTAAACTGCTCAATGATCTTATACAGAGCCTTTTGCGTTTCCATTTTCGGAAAGAAATCAAATAAGGCTGTGTGACCATCGAAGTCCAAAATTAAGGCATTTTCCAAATAATTAAAGGCCTCTTTAAAACGACCTGATTCTATGAGGTACACCGTCATGCGATAGAAGAGCTCCGCATCGTCTGGAATTTCTTCAAAACCAGTTAATAAAGTATCGATAGCCTTATCGTGATCGCCTTGTTCATAGTAAATAAACGACCAGTTAAGCCATATTTCCTTATCGTTCGGATCAAGCTTGCTCGCTTCTTCATAAGCATCTATACTCGATACGGTATTCCCTACTTTAAACTCAGCGTGTGCTACCGCTTTCCAGTATTCTGAATTTTCAGGATGGATCTTTAATGCTTTGTTATAAAAGTGAAGTGCCTGATACCACTTCTCCTGCTTTTCAAGACAAGCTCCGGCACCAAACCAGGCTTCATCGTACAGCGTGTCGAGTTTGGATGCTTTCTGAAAATACTTCAGTCCTAACTCATACTGCTCCAGACTTTCGTACGCTGCACCGAGGCAACAATATACTTCGGGACTCGGACCTTCGAGATCAATTGTTTTTCTAAATGCATCCAATGCTTTGGTATACTCACCCATGTTCATATAGGTGTTACCAGTATTGAAATGCGCAGAGGCGAAAGATTCATCTATAGTTATAGCATAATCGTATGCATGAAGAGCCTCTTCGTACTTCTCCAGTTTATTATATACGATTCCTAAATTATACCAGGCAGCAGCCGAGTATGGATCTTCGTCTATAAATTTCTGATAGTATTCAATGCTGCTTTCAAGTTGACCTGTTACATCCAGACAGAAGGCAAGTTCATAGAGCGCACCATCATGATTGATGTTGATCTCAATTGCTTTTTTATAGGCATCGATAGCTTGCGTATAGTGTTCCATACTTTGATAGGCCAGACCGATATTATAGTATACTTCATCTTTGTCGTCTGCAAAGCTGAGTGCCTGTTCAAAGTTCTCGATTGCTTCTTTATGATTTCCTTTTAATGAAAGGATAGATCCCTTTGTTAAAAATATTTCCGGATCATTCGGTTGAAGTGCATGTGCCTGATCGAGCAGTTCAAGTGCTTCGCTATACTCTTCCAGATTGGAAAGTATCTGCGCCTTAACGGTGATCAGTTCAGTTGAAAAAGGATATTGACTGATGGCCTGATTAACAGCCTGCAATGCTTTATTATACTTGCCACGGAACATGTAAAAATCAATGATCTGTTCGTAGGCATCTAAATCAAAAAACTCGGCTTTCTTTTTTCGGAGATGGTCTTCAAATCTTCTAATCAGCTCGTTTCCTTCTTCTTCTCGTTTGCGGTATTCTCTCGCCATGTATAAAAAGGTTTTCCTAAAATAAGGTAAAATTTAACGTAAAGCTACCACGATCATTCTATTTTTTCCCGGCCATTTTTTCGCTGTAATATTGGCAACACCACTCGATGCTGGCATCAATCGGTTGAAACTCAAAGGAAAATAATTGTCGTATTTTCTTATTATCGTAGACAAATTCTGTTCCGGCAATTCTGGCAGTCTCCTTCGTAATTAACGGCTCCGAGCGCGTAAACCATGTGCGAAAATTTTCGAGTCGTGCAATAATCTTTAGCGTAGTTGAATTCAGTTTGATATGCGGTGCTTTCTTATGAAAAGACGTTGCCAGTCGTGAAAAGAAATTCTTGAAAGCTATATTTCCGGCATTGGCAATAAAACGTTCACCTTCTACTTTTTCATGCAGCATGCGATACGCTATAGCAGCAACATCGCGTACGTCTACATAGTTCAGATATCCGTCTACATAAAATGGCTTTTCGTTCCATACATACTTGAAAAGTTTAGCGCTGCTATTGTCCCAATTGGCAGGTGCCAGTATAACCGATGGGTTGATGATTACTGTACTCAATCCTTCTTCCTGTCCGCGAAACACTTCGAGTTCTGCAAAGTATTTTGACTCAGCATATGTACTGTTGATGGAGCTGTCTACCCATTTATTCTTTTCATCTATAACACGTTGCTCTTTTTGCCGGCCCAACGCAGCGACAGAACTGATGTGTACCAGTCGCGTTACATTCTTTACCAGGCATGCATTAACAACATTGCGCGTGCCCATAACATTAATATCCATGAGCTGATCTGCTTTGCGCGGATTGAATGAGACAATAGCAGCAGCATGTATAACGTGGGTTACATCCTCCAGCGCTTCGGCCAAAGCAACTTCATCGGCTATATCAGCATCACGCCAGGTGATATACTGTGCTACATCGTTTAATAAAGAAGTATCGCTGTTCTTTCTTTTTATAGCAACGAACGATTCTTTGTTTTCGATAAGCTTGCGAATGATAAAACTTCCAAGAAGTCCGTTAGCACCGGTTACAGCAATCATGTTAACTCCGTGTTAGAAAGGTTAAGTATATAGCACTGCATGTTGTTATACCAGAACTATAATAGGAATATTTAAGTCTATTCCGTAATACTTTGGTTAACAATAGTGTGTGCTTGCCCGGATATATAGCACGGTGGCTATAAACTATTATTGAGCAGCGGTAAAGATAGGGCTTTTTGAAAGTACTTCATGTGCCGGGCACTGTTAATCAGATTAACATGCTGAATGGAGTGGCAATCGCTTCCCAGGAAATGTACCCAGCCTTTGTCGATAAGCTTATGGGCCGTGGCTTGTGCCTGCTTGGAATAGTAGCCGGTGATCGAACTGATGTTCACCTGGAACAACACACCACGCTGCAACAGATCTTCAAGCTTTGCCAGATCATTTTGCAGGTAAATATACCTTTCGGGATGTGCAAGCACCGGTTTATATCCGTTTGTGGTGGCTTTGAAAATAAAATCTTTGAGGTTAAAAGGTTCGGTCAAAAAATTTGTTTCAAACAGCAGGTAGTTCTTGCCGAATGTGAGCATGGGCTCTTTTCGGGTAACCATACCAAAAGTGTGTTCATCCAGGTAATACTCGGCTGCCGTTTCAACGTCTATCGCTATATTCTTTTCTTTCAGGTAATGTCTTAGCTCATTGACTTTTGCCTGTATACCTGCCGGTGTATTCCGATAGGTATCGCTCATCACGTGGGGCGATGTAATTACTTTCTGATAGCCAAGTTTGATGAATTGAAGAAGTATAGCTTCAGCTTGTTCGAATGTCTGAACACCATCGTCCAGGCCGGGCAGAAGATGGGAATGTATATCAGTTGTGATGGGATTGCCGACAACTGACGAAGTTTTTTTTCTAAACCAACTGATCACGCTTTTACCTTAAACAGAGATTTGATTCTGTCGACATTGCTTTTGCCTTCATCTTCATAATATCCATACCCATAGGCACTTGATTTTTTGGATGATGGCAAAGCGTTGAGCAAGGTAGTAACATTTACGATCTTATTTATCGAAACGATACGCTGAAGATTAAACAGGAATTCGCGTTTGGAATAATTAGCTCTGAAAATATAGATTGATATATCGGCACGCATCATGGCCTGAATACCATCTGTAACCAAACCGACCGGTGGTGTATCCAGAATAATAATGTCGTAATGATTCTTCAATTCTTCAAGCAGATTGGAGAACTCACCGTTGAGCAGCAACTCGGATGGGTTAGGTGGAATCGGACCGGAAGGTATATAATCCAGGAAGTCAAGGTTCGTTGCGTGCACACAATCCTGCCAGCGGTCTTTGCGAATCAACACCGTACTCATTCCCTTGGAAGGATCCTGAATCTGTACAGGTAAATATGATTTTGCTTTACGAAGATCGAGATCAATCAGCAACACTTTCTTTCGCGAAAGCGCCATTGCCCCACCGAGGTTCAACGCCAGAAAAGATTTTCCTTCGCCTGAAATCGTAGAAGATATAGCGATGACTCTTTGCTGTTTTTCGGTGCGGAAAAAATCGAGGTTGGTGCGAACGGTTCGTATCGCTTCACTCACCATCGACTTCGGGTGACTGATCACATGTAAGCCGTCATGCGCAGAGTAACGTGATGCAGGAACAACGCCTAACACGGGAACACCCGAAAGTTTCTCGAGCTCGTGTATATTGGTAATTTTGTTGTGAAGCAGGTATAGCAGGCCAACGAAGAAAAATATAGCAACCATGCTGCTTACAAAACCGATCCCCAATACAATCATTCGGTTTGGAGATATAGGTTGAATGGGTAACGTGGCAGGAGAAAGTATTTGAAAATCAGGAGTAGTGCCCGCCTGCGCAATTTCAAAACCTGATTTTGTCTGCATCAGAGACAGATAAAACTCTTCATATAGTTTGTAGAACCGTTGATTCTTTGAGTACTGCGTATTCTGATCAGGCATGTTCACAAACGCTGCTTCGAGATGCGCTTTCTGCTGATTCATATCCTGCAGCCTACGCATCCAATCCTTCTTAAGTTCTGCGAGTTGCTCCGTTGTTTTGTCGGTACGTATATCTATCTCTTGTTGTCTTTCGCGATAAGCAAATGTGTTTTCGTTATAGGACAATGTCAGCTTCTGTTGTTCGAGTAACAGGTTTTGTACTTCGTCTATATTCTGGTATAAATATTCTGGTATCGCCTGGCGTACAGAAGGCGTTACAGCAAAGTTACGATTCTGCAGACCGTCCATCAGTTTGTTTACTTCTTCAAGCTTGCGCGACAATACATATCGCTGTGAGTCGATCTTGTTGATGTTGTTGATCGTTTTACGAAGATCTTCCTGAAGATCGCTTGATTTGTTCTTCAACGTAAAACGTTCAAAGTAATCTTCAAAGCCTTCCATCTTCAGCTCGATCAACTGCAGCTCATTGTTGAGCCAGTCGATCTTCTG
The DNA here is from genome assembly GCA_946480685.1 of uncultured Flammeovirgaceae bacterium. Next base: position 5,276 of record CAMLLI010000159.1, read on the forward strand.
CTTGGTAGCAAGTTTCTTTTGCTCGTAGCTATAGTTAAGATATGTTTTGTTGATGGTATGTACGATAGCCTGTGCTTTATAGGCGTTGTTATCCTGAAAAGCGATGCGTATAGTTTTGGCAGAATAATTAAGCGGCTCTACGGAAAGATTGGAGATGAGGTAACTCAGTAATACATCCTGACTGTTTATGATGAAGAAAAGATCAATCTCATCTTCCGAAAGAAAGTTCTCATTCTTGTCTATGGTTAATTCTACTCCCGGCAGGCGTATAGGTGTACCGTAGCGTCCGCTGATGCGATTGTTACCTTCATTCCAGATCAATGAAAATGTTTCGGGCGAATCGCGTTCAAAAAATATAGGTCTGTTGAAAAATGATCCATCAGTTATTTTAAAATCAACTCGTATCGGGGAGTTATAGAAGAGTTCATGATTAAGTACTTCACCTTTGCTGAAGTAACTTACTTCCAGGTTCAATGAGTCCAGTACCTGGCTAAGAAAAAGTCTCGAACGGATCATTTCAATTTCGCCCGAGATGAGATCCGTGTTCTGCGGAGCTTGTCCCGTTGACATGTTGATCCCTAACTCTGAAGCTTCATCCTTTACATCAAGCTTGATCTCGGAGGAGGATTCGTACCGGTCTTGTGTATAGCGAATAATGAGGTAAGCCGTGAGATTGATGGTAATAAAAATCAATGCAATCCACACGAAATGATTCCGTATGATAGTCTGCAACTTACTAAAGTCGATACCTTCAGTGGCTATATGAGTATTGATATTGTTTTTTGCAGGCTCCACTAAATCAATTCTTATCGTGTAACAACAATGATGATGGTTGTAAGGCTGGTAATAATACTCAACATCGGTCCGTAGTCGCGTAAAGCTTCAAGCAGTGGTCTGCGAATTGGCTCTACATATACTATATCTCCGGGTTCTATCAGTATATCGTTCTTTTTATATCCTTCAAATGTAGTGAGGTCTGCTATAAACAAAGTATCGCCACGCATTATGCGTATATTAGACGCACGCGCATCGTTGTTTATACCTTTGGCAAGTGCGAGCACTTCTGTAAGTCGCATATTGTCATTCACCAGTGGAATAACCTGACCACCGGGAGCGCCCAGCACCACTACGCGCTTGTTGGTATATTTCAGTATAACGAAGGAGTCTTTGTAGAACTTGGTAAATTCTTTCTGCAGAAGTTCTTCGGCTTGTGTAATGGTTAGTCCAACGAGATTGATCGAACCTACCATCGGTAATTTTACGAGACCGTCTTGTCCAACGAGATAAGTGTTTACTTCCTGCTTGGCTGTAGCTGCCTGCGCGCTATTGCCGGTTGAAAGGTAACGATCCGGATCTACCAGTCGCTCCCCTTTACTGGTATATACCTCCAGTTCAAGCCTGTCATTTTTTTGAATAACGTAGTTTTTCTCTGAGGCCCGAACCTGGGTTTGTACAGCTTCCATATTGGTGGCACGGAACATAATGTTCTGCCGATACGAAGCGCAGGATGAGATCAGGAGGCTCGCAGAAAAAAGAGTCAGTATGGAATAAAAAAGTCGTAAAAGTCTCAACTTCAAAAAAGTTATTTCAAGTGATTATCGTGAAATTACTGAATTTCTTAATAACTCTTCGAGTGTAGGCAGAACTTGATCTTTATCCGATATATTCGGGTTCTCTACCTGCCAGTTAATATTGAGCTGCGGATCGTTCCAGCGAATGCCACTTTCAGATGCCTTGTTATATACATTCGAGCATTTGTAGTAGAATACGGAGTCTTCCAATGCCGCAAATCCATGGGCGAAACCTTCCGGTACCATCAGCATGTTACACTTTTCAGCTTCCAGCAAACAGTAATAAACCTGCCCAAAAGTTTTGGAACCCTTACGCAAATCAACCACCACATCAAGCACCTTGCCCGATAATGCTGTTACAAGCTTGGCCTGTGCATAGGGAGGGAGTTGCATGTGCAGCCCTCTGACCACGCCTTTCTTAGAAAATGAACGATTCTCCTGCAGGAATTTGTAATGTATACCCGCCTTGGCAAAGGTATCTTCCTTGTAGAACTCATAAAACCAGCCCCGGTTGTCGTGATAAACCGAAGGAATAATTTCTACCAGCCCTTCAATGCCGGTTTGCTTTACTTCCATGAAAATATTGTCTGTAAGTTTAAGAAACCTTTCTTAACTCGCAGATGGTCTGAAGGTACTTGTCGATAACAATGGACTCGCTATACTCCGCTTCCATTTTTGCTCTTCCATTCTCACCGAAGAGTTTTAATGTGGCGTTTTCAAAACCAGCCATCATCTTCATCTTCTCCGCCAGATCATCAGCGTCTTTCAATCTGCAAAGAAGTCCATTAAAATTGTCTTTCACAACATGGTTACAGCCGGGCACATCGGTAGCAATGATGGGCTTGGATGAACTGGCAGCTTCCAGCAGGGTGCGGGGAGTTCCCTCGCGGTAGGAAGGCAATACGATACAATCAGCCTGATGAATATATTTCTGAACGTTGTCAGTAGTACCTAAGTATTCTATAGTCTTGCTGTTGATCCAGTCCTGAATAACTTCAGTTTTGATACCACGCTTGTGTTCCGGGTCCATTGCACCCAACACCTGGAAGTGTGCATCAACACCTGATGATCTCAATTTGCGTACAGCTTCTATATATTCCATCACACCTTTGTCGGTAATGAGGCGCGATATAAGGAGAAACGTAAATTTG
>CAMLLI010000160.1 GCA_946480685.1 uncultured Flammeovirgaceae bacterium
AGATATATACCACTATAGATTCAAGATTACAGGAGTATGCTGAAAAGGCTGTTGCCCAGCACATGACGGATGTTCAAAAGCAATTCTTTGATCACTGGCGAAAAGAAAATCCATGGCAGAAAAATGAAGAAGTGATCCAGGATGCAATCCACCGATGTGACCGCTATCAACGTATGAAAGAAAAGGGCATGTCGGAGGAAGAGATACTCGATGAATTACAGAAGCCTGTGCCGATGCGTGTGTTTTCGTGGGAAGGTGAAAAGGTGGTAAAGATGAGTCCTATTGACTCGATCAAGCATCACATCCAATTTCTCAATGCAGGTCTCCTCGCAATGGATCCGAAAACAGGACAGATCAAAGCATGGGTTGGTGGCATTGATCACGACTTCTTTCAATACGATCACGTAAAGGTTTCAACCAAACGCCAGGTGGGTTCTACTTTCAAACCTATTGTATATGCGATGGCAATTGAGAAAGGATTTGAACCGTGTGATTTTATATCTGCCGAACGTAAAACCTATATTGATGAAGAAGGTGACAAGTGGACACCGCGCAATACTCAAAACGATTACCAGGTAAAATATAGCATGCGGGGTGCACTCGCATACTCTGTAAATACAGTATCTGTAAAGCTGATTGAGATGGCTGGTGTTGACAGCACTATTGCATTGTCCCGGAAGATGGGCGTGATCAGTGAGATGAAACATGTACCTTCTGTTGCATTGGGTTCTTCTTCGGTATCGCTTACCGAAATGACAACTGCGTATGCTTGTCTCGCAAACGAAGGTGTTACAGTCCTTCCCTATCACATCACCGCTATAAAAGATTTATACGGTAATGTCTATGATAACTTCAAACCTAATACAAAAGGTATACGCGCTGTCTCAAAAGAAGCTGCATTGCTGGTGAGACAAATGTTACAGACCGTTGTACATGAAGGTACTGCATCGCGACTACGCTGGAAGTATGGTGTACTTAACGATGTTGCGGGCAAGACCGGAACAACGCAGGCGAATGCTGACGGATGGTTTATGGCGATGACTCCAAATTTGGTAGTAGGAACATGGGCCGGTGCGGATGATCCGCGTATACACTTCAGAAGTACAGAACTCGGACAAGGCTCCAGTACAGCACTACCAATGTTCGGTTACTTTATGAGACAGGTGAACGGGGATAAACGTTTTGAAGATATATCAAAAGCCAAGTTCCCGAATTTACCATACGACCTGCAACGCAGACTAAATTGTGATCTGTACGAACTCGATGACGCACTGCTGGCAGAATTGAAAATCATGGTATCAAAACAGGATTCCATTCGACAAGCCGATACACTTTCGGCACTGAAAGAATCGTTCATGGAGAAACTCTATAAGCGCAAGATGAGAAAGTTACAGGCGAGTCAACCAAACGACAGTACTTCGAATGATCTGCGGAACCTGGAGAATTTGGGGGGATAGCGGTTGCTGGCTGCTGGTTACTGGCTTCAGGATAAACGGGCGTAGGCGAAACGTTATTCGTTATTGGTTGTTCATTATCCGTTTAATGCATACTCTCGCTGCCTAGGAATATATTCTGGATATAGAGTCAGTATATTACAAAATATAGTCTCTGGTAATATACGGTAATCCTTTTACGATCAACTATAACATATAGCTCATCCTAATTAACGGTTAACGATTAAGGTGTAACGATTAACGACTACCCCAACATCCAGCAACCAGAAGCCTGCAGCCAGCAGCCTTGCTACCGATTCCCCATCACAAACCGCATCACGGGATAGTTGAAGATCACGAGGGCAACTACAATAAGAAAGTATCCCGTTAGCTGAATAGCGTTTACGGTTTCTCCGAATACAACAAAGGCAACTGAAAAATTTATCAACGGGTTGACATACATTAGTATACCGATGGTCGCTGAGTTGATACGGTTAAGAGCGAATAAATTCAGGAACAACGGCAGCACTGTAAATACGATAGCAATCACCATTATGAGACTATAGAATTTAGCAGTTGTTGGAATCTCGGTGATCAGTTGACTATAGAATATATTCAGGATCAGGAATGAAAATAACACCTGTATACCAAGTATAATGATTCTGTCGAAGCCCTGATTTCTCCGCTGCGAGATCAGATATAGTGCATACGTAATGGCCGTCAGGAAGCTGTAGCCTAACTCCAGCGCAGAGTTTAGTCCCATCACCACACAGCTCAGAGTACACAACGCTACGGCTACCCACTGCAGGCTCGACATCTTCTCTTGAATCAATACATATCCCAGCACGGCAGTAATTACAGGACAGATCAAATACGAGAACGATGCTGTCTTGATGTTAATATGATTTACTATATAAATAAACGTTAGCCAATTTACCGTCAGCAATACACCACCCGCTAATGTCAGCAGGATAACATTGCGTTTCTTTTCAGGAGTGAATGAACGAAGGAACGCAAGGTCTTTCCGTATATCATTACGTTTGAATCCGAATATAATTACCAACAATACCAGCGTTGAGAAGAATATCCGGAAATACAATATCTCGCCGGCAGAGTATTCCTTCAACGCCCGTAACGGAATTGAAAAAAATCCCCAGGTTACAAATGCACTGATAGCCGCCAGGTAATGCTTTCTGTTATCCATGAGGGGCGAATATAGAGATTAAAGTAAACGGTAAAAAAGCTTTATCGTTGTACATTATTGCAAACGTTTTTACATTTAAAAAATCATTATTAAAAACTTACTTGCTGCCTATATGGTTCGCTATTCGGTAATATTACTAACAAGTCTGCTTCTCGTGTCGTGTACGCAGAAGAAAGAATCAGTCGTTATAACACCCGAGAATATTCGTGAAGTACTGACACAGTACGGTAAAGAAAATCCGGAGAATGAAGTGATCATAGAGACGAAGATAGGCACCATCAAGCTTCGCCTGTTTGAAGATACACCGCTTCATCGCGCTAACTTTGTCAAGCTTATCAAGGAAGGATATTATGATGACGCTGATTTTTACCGCATCGCTTATGAGTTTATGATACAGGGCGGTGATCTTAAAAAGAAATTGAATTACCGTATACCTTCTGAGTTCAACCCAAAGTACTATCATAAAAAGGGCGCACTCTCCATGGCGCGGGTTGATGAGAATAATCCGAACCTTGAATCCTCTGCTGCTGAATTCTTTATTGTACATGGTACGCGCTATGCCGATGAGGACATCGATATAGAAGCGCGTAACCTCGGTATACAAGTAACGCCCGAACAACGTGAAGCCTATCGAACGGTAGGTGGCTATATGACGTTGGATGGCCGCTATACTGTATTTGGTGAAGTTACCGAGGGCCTTGACGTTGTTGACAAGATCGCCAGCGAGAAAGTTTTCAACACTGACCAGCCATTACGCAAAATTCCTTTCACGATTCGCGTGGTGGAATCTAAGTAAACGGACTAATCCACGAAATGACACGGCATTTTTCTTTTACAGTATAAAAAATTACAGCATCTTCGCGACACAATTTTTACATCATGAGCCAAGCAACTGACATCGCATCCCTCAAAAAGATAAGTTCACAAATCCGCAGAGATATTGTCCGCATGGTACATAGCTGCCAGTCGGGCCACCCGGGCGGTTCATTAGGCTGCACGGATTTTTTCGTTGCCCTGTATTTCAAACTACTGAAGCACGATCCAAAGTTCAATATGAACGGTGTTGGTGAAGATCTTTTCTTTTTATCGAATGGTCACATTTCTCCAGTGTTCTATGCATCGCTGGCAAGATCCGGATACTTTGATGTAAAGGAGCTTGCTACATTCCGTAAACTTGATTCACGTTTACAAGGTCACCCCGCTACACATGAGCATTTGCCTGGTATTCGTATTGCTTCCGGCTCACTCGGACAAGGACTTTCGGTTGCATCCGGTGCTGCGCAAGTAAAGAAGCTCAACAAAGATGATCGCTTTGTATATGTATTGATGGGTGATGGTGAATTGCAGGAAGGACAAGTATGGGAAGCTGCTATGTATGCAGGTCACAATAAATTGGACAACGTGATTGCTACGGTTGACTATAACGGTCAGCAGATTGATGGTCCTGTAGATAAAATATTATCGTTGCTCAACCTCCGTGCGAAATGGGAATCTTTCGGATGGATCGTGCAGGAGTTCAATGGTAACGTTATGGAAGAAGTTATAGCCGGTTTGGAGAACGCGCAAAAGCTTGCCAAACAAGGTAAACCTGTAATGAACCTGATGAAAACTGAAATGGGCTTTGGTGTTGACTACATGGTAGGTTCACACAAGTGGCACGGGGTTGCTCCTAATGATGATGAGCTCGCGAAAGCACTCGCACAACTCGAAGAAACGCTTGGCGATTACTAGTCGCTATATATAGGCTTAAAAAAATGCCGGGCACTTTTGTCCGGCATTTTTTTTCGTTAATCGTTATAAGTTATCCGTTATTGGTTAATCGCTATTGGATGTGATGCGTCAATCCTTTAAAAATAAAATCAAGGTATACTACACCCACTCACGGATAACGGATAACTATTAACGGATAACAGCTACCGGATAACTCCCCGAATGAGCGTCATCATTCCCTCTGGATTCACACCGATCCAGAATAAAGATAATACCAGTATAGCCATCGTAACACTGCTGACTATATACACCAGTGGATGTAACTCCTGTGAAGTACGTGCGACTTGTTTTTGATCGAACATGATTGCGATCAGTTTAATATAGTAATATAGTCCGATGACGCTGTTGATGACAAGGATAATTACCAGCAGCCAGCGGTGAGTCTGGATGCCTGCTGCGAGTACATAAAACTTTCCGACAAAGCCTGCTGTAAGCGGTATACCGGCCAGCGACAGCAGCATGGCACTAAATACAATCGCTGTTAGCGGACGCTTCCAAAGCAGACCGCGATAATCTTCGAGTAACTCAGCATCGCGTTCTTTATCAGAAAGTGTGGCGAGTATACCGAAGGCTCCCAGGGTTGTGATGAAATACGCTACAAGGTAAAAGATCACCGCTTCCATGCCGAGCTTCTCTCCTGCCAGGAACGCCACCAGCAAATAACCAAGGTGCGCTATAGATGAATATGCGAGCAGTCGCTTCACGTTATTCTGCCGAAGCGCGAGTATATTTCCAATGAACATCGATGCTATAGCCAGTATGGTAAACACCAGCATAAACGTTGTATACTGGTAGCCATTCAAGGTATTGAAGAAACGTACCAGCAACGCTACCATACCGCCTTTTGAGACAGTCGCGATGAAGGCCGTTACCGGAGCCGGTGAACCTTCATATACATCCGGTGTCCACATGTGAAAGGGTACTATACCGAGTTTAAATCCAACTCCAACGATCATCATACCGAAGCCTGCAACAACAATCATAGGCATGTCCCGGGCTTGTGTGATCCAGGCTGCAATGCCGGCAAACTCCATCGATCCGGTAGCAGCATATACCAGCGCCATACCAAACAACAGAAATGCGGAAGAGAACGCAGCAAGAATGAGATACTTTATACCGGCTTCATCAGAGCGCTCTCGCTTGCGCAGATAGGCAATCAATGCATAGAGTGACACGCTGAGTATTTCAAGTCCGAGAAAGAGTGATGCAAAATGTTTACTGATCACCAGTATCGCAGCTCCCAGTGCAGCGAGTATAATCAATATATAGTATTCCTCCTTGCGCTCTTCACGTTGTTCGAAGTAAGCGTACGATATCAATACAACAACCAGCGTTGTGAGCAGGATCAGTCCTATATTAAAAATACCAAAGCCGTCAATGATCAACAACGGTTCTACCGGCTGAAGGTGTTTGATGCTATAGCTTGTCAGGAAAAAGAAATCAACCAGCAGCGACACCACCGTAATTACAAAAATTACTTTATGATTCCGTTTGATCGAGATCGAGAAAAAGATCAGGATTGCTGCACTGGACAGTATCCACAACGGAATAAGACTCATAATATCATTCATGCTCATGGCTTCCTCCTTTCTCTACAGTAAATACAGATGTATACTTTTCCTGATCGTTTTGTGTGTCGCGATGGATGGCAGCATGATTCTTCGCATGCATGCTATTGGCAACGGCAGGCCTGGCAGTATTGATCACCTGTTGTGGAAACAGTCCCAGCCAGATAATAACAACACACAGCGGCACGAGTATAAATTTCTCCCGCAGTGAGAGATCGGTCATGCTATGTCCTTCTATATTCTTGCCTAAAAATACTTTCTGCATAATGCGAAGTGAGTAAGCCGTAGCGAACACCAGCCCTGCCGTTGCAAGGATGGTCAGCAATTGGTTTGCCTGCCACGCTCCAACCAGCGTCATGAATTCAGCAATAAAATTTCCGAGGCCTGGTAAACCCAGCGATGCCATAACAAATACCATCGCCACGGTGCCCATGAAAGGCACCTTCTTCCACATTCCTCCCATGCGAAGTATATCACGGGTATGGATGCGTTCGTAAAGTACACCGGCTATAACGAACAACGCTCCGGTACTGATTCCGTGCGTGATCATTTGCATCACCACACCTTGCATGGCCAACTCATTGAAGGCAAATACACCGAGCATGATAAAGCCCATGTGACTCACACTGGTATAGGCGACCAGTCGTTTGAAATCCGTTTGTGAATACGCCTGCATGGCGCCATAAATTATGCCGACAACGCCCAGCAACATAGCAACGGGTGCTATACTTGCTGATGCCTGTGGAAATATAGGGAGTACAAAACGTATCAAACCGTAGGCACCGGTTTTGAGAAGTAAACCCGCCAGTAACAAACTCCCGGCTGTTGGTGCTTCGGTGTGGGCATCGGGCAACCACGTATGCAAGGGGACAACCGGTAACTTTACAATGAAGGCGATCAGAAAACCGAACATTAGCCACCGTCCTGTCTCAGGCGACAGCGTAGTGCCCAGTACCGCGAAGTAGTCAAAGCTATAAATGCCGGTTTGTTCACCATGAATGAAATATAGTGCGAGTATGGAAAGCAACATCAGTAATCCACTCGCCTGTGTAAAGATGAAGAATTTATAGGCTGCGTACTGTCTATTCTCATGTCCCCAGATGCCAATGAGAAAGTACATGGGTATCAACATCACTTCCCAGAAGAAGTAGAACAGGAATAAATCCATCGTTAAGAATACACCGGTTATACCGGCAAGCACCCATAACAAGTTGAAATGAAAAAAGCCTACGCGGTATTGAATCTCTTTCCAGGAGACAAGAATTGCCAGTATACCGAGGAAAAACGTGAGTGCAAGCATCAGTAAACTTAAACCATCCATCGCCAGGTGAAATGCTATACCGAAACTCGGAATCCAGGGTATATATAGATCGCGTAGCCATGAATCCGTCAGCGTCATGGAAAATCCTTCATCAATCCATATCGAGAGGATGATAGCAAATGCACTGGTAACGGTGATCAACGCAAACCAGCGGCACGCTGCATGATTTAACCTTGCCAGAAATCCGGCAGCTATACCACCTGTCAAGAGTAATACGATCAAGAATGCGAGCAGCATACGCAGAGCCTTTAAGGTTGAACAAACAGACTAATCGTGAGGATGAGAATCGCTCCCACCACAATACTCATCACATACCAGCGCAGTATACCATTCTGTGTTTTTACAAAAGCGCTGTTAAAATACTCGGTGATCTGCACCAGTCCGGTATAGAACTGATCGATGACATCATTCTTGTTGATGCGCGACAGAAAAACAAAAGGTCGCACAAACATCAAATTATACAGTGCATCAAAGTCCCAACCCCGAAACCAGAACTGGTGTAACTCAAACGTTGAGCTCTTGATTTCATCCGAAAGCTGTGGCTGTTTTACATAGAGTATATAGGCAAAATATACACCGCCCAATGCCAGCGCAGCCGTGATAAGCTGGATGGTCCACTCGGTCGTTTCAATTCCTTCATTTAGCGTGACGGCCGGTAACAAAGGTGACAGGTAATCAGAGAATAC
>CAMLLI010000161.1 GCA_946480685.1 uncultured Flammeovirgaceae bacterium
CTCCTGCTGATAAGTCAAACTGCTTTTGCACAGAACCCACCCGTGTTCAGTCAGTTTTTTGTCAATCCCTATCAGTTCAATCCTTCGTATGCTGCGCATCGTGGCTATGCTGAAGCTAATTTATTCTATCGCAGGCAGTGGCTGGATATAAACAATACCCCTACCGTTGGCGCACTGAATATACAGGCTCCGGTAGGACGAAATGTTTCGCTTGGTCTCACGGCTTATTCCGACAAGACTATATTACTCAACACCACATCGGTACTCGCTACCTTTGGTTATCGAATTCGCTTTACGCAGAATCACAACCTTAACTTTGGTATATCAGCAGGGGCCGGCTTTAACTCGTTCGACTTCGCTGCGCTGGAAGACACGAGTGATCCTGCACTGGCGGGTATAACGCAGAACAATACTTTCATCAACGGGCAGTTCGGATTTAATTATCAGTTCAAGAACTTCAACATCGGTTTTGCCTTGCCTAAACTCTTTGACTCCAGACCAAACAGCACAAAGGAATTTGATGATGTGAAGTTCAGTAAATTTGATAACCGCTTCGGTTCGGTGTCCTATACTTTTGATCTCGGTAGTGTAAAGGTATCTCCCTATGTTATCTACCGATCGCTGGATCGAGCGCAAGATCAATGGGAAGGTCTACTTCATATATCCATTAAAGATGTAATCTGGGTTGGTGGCTCCTACCGCGATGGTTATGGCGTTACCGGATTTATAGGATTGAATATAAAGAGTCTGCTGCGTATAGGCTATGCGTATGAACGACCTACCGGAGATATATCCAGCGTAGCCGGCAATACCCATGAAATATACCTTGGTGCACGTCTGGGCCATCGTAACCGTGAAGATGAGATCTTCGCACAGCAGGAACATGACGACTCACTGAAAGCTATAGCAAAGGCGAACAAACTGAAAGCCGATACAACCACCAACAGGAAAATATATACCGATGCACCGCCGGAGACAAAACAGGAACCAGTTATAGCACAACAGGAACAACCGACTCCGCCGGTAGTACACAATGCTCCCCCGGTCAACGCTGATACAACTCCGGAAAAAACATCGCCGGCACGAACTGAAGTAACTCCGGTTGAACAGCAACCTGAACCACGTATTGAGCGAGAGGAAGAGAAGATCGAGGAAGAACATCCACCGGGTCACTATCTGGTGCTGGGCGTATACCAGCATCCTGAGAACGCGCGCAAGCAGTTGAGTACACTTCGTACAAAAGGATTGACGCCATCTATACTCTACCAGGCCGAGAAGAACTATTACTATGTATATATACACTATTCACTGAACCGCCAGGAAGTAATTGACGAATGGAGGCGAATCCGTCAGCAAAATCAGTACTTCGGGGCTTGGATTTACACAGCCGTGAGCAAATAATGAGTAAGTAATTCCACATTCTACATACCCCAAAAATGGGTTTCGTTAAGGCACACGGAACCCATTTTTTTTGTAATTATTCGATTTTATTGCAAAAAGGCACGCACGATAGTTTTTTGGGCTTCCGAAAAGATTTATTAAAAAATCCAGTAGAAACGCTTACTAATTCGTTTTTTTCGGTATACATTTATATACGAAAACGTCACCGCGTTTTCAACTGTCTATAAAAGGTAACAAAATATTACATCCTATGGTTGGGCTTTTATCTGGATCCACGTATGTGGATTTTCCATCATGTCTGCCTATTCAAGAACCTGTATTCAAACAGGCTCCTTCAATCACTTTCTTAATATTACGTTATCCTCTTGCCAGCGTTCATGGCATAGCCAGCACAGCACTCGATCGGAAACAATTTCAAACCTTAAATACCATTATTTGAAACATTTCTAAAACCAAAAACAAATCCTCCAATGTCTATGTCTAAATGGCTTCTCAGTGGTGTGCTCAGCATGTGCTGCGTAACCACGCTCCTCGCCCAAACCCTATTATACGATAGCGGTTATTCACTTCGTAACAATCAACTTTCTCACTATTATAAGATGGTGAGCTGGGACGATAGTCAATTCAAGGAATTCAACTATCGTTCAGTGAATGGTTCGAACGCAGTGACTGAATTCATGAACTGGCGCGCTATATTTCCTCCGGGATATCAGAAGAACGGTCCGAACAAATATCCAATGATTGTTATGCTTCACGGAGCAGGAGAATCAGGAAGATCATGGCAAGGACACTATACTTATGCCGTTAGTGATGTTCGCTTCGACAACAACGGTCATAACCTTCTTCACGGTGGACAAGAACACCGCGATGCTGTAAACAGAGACCCTTCCAACTCCCGGGCATTTCCGGGTATCGTAATTTTCCCGCAGGTGAATCACAGTGGTGCCTGGGAAAACGGATGGAACAGCGGTGCACTGACGCAGAATGAAAACATGGCGATCCGTGTGATCGAGTACATGGTAAATCAATACAACGCCGACATTAACCGCATTTACGTTCACGGTCTTTCCAATGGTGCAAAAGGTACCTGGGACTTCGTAGCGAAACGTCCTGATCTCTTTGCAGCGATGGCGCCTATGTCAGGTGTCGGAAGCAATCCGGATGTAATGACAACAACGTTGGTAACAACACCACTCTGGTTATTCCAGGGAAGCAATGATACCAACCCGAACCCTACATCCGCACAAAACATTATTAACCTGCTGACTTCTAAAGGAGGCAAACCCCGCTATACTTTATATCCGAACACTGGCCACGGTACCTGGTATGCTGCGTATGCAGAACCTGATTTCTTCTCATGGCTGCTCGCACAGGATAAAAGAAAGATATATGTATTTGGTGACGAGCCTGTATTCTGTCTCGGTGAAACCGTAAGACTTGGATTCTCTGCAGGCTTCCAGCAATATCAATGGACCTTCAACGGTGCTGATATACCGGGCGCTACTACACGCTACTATGAAGCAGGACAAGTAGGTACCTATACAGTTAAATTCAGAAGAAGCAACAATCAATGGTACGAATCGTTCGCGATCAACGTAACATCAAAACCTGCTTCTACTTTCTCACCTTCTTTGACCAACACTGGTTCAAAAGTACTTCCGATCGATATCAGCTCGAACAACGTAGTTGACCTTGTTGCTCCTACAGGTTATAGCGAATACTACTGGTATAAAAACGGATCACAGGTTGCTACGTCAACTTCAAATGTTCGTAATATATCTACCGGTGCCGGTGCATCCGGAACAGCAGGTTCCTATACGGTACGTGTGAAAGAACCAACAGGCTGCGCAAGCTTGCAGTCTAATGCTATAACGATGGTATATACTTCGCCACACGTAGGACCAACACCTCCAACACAAGCTGTTCCTACGGTAGTGTCATCCACACAGGTAAGTTTATCATGGACAGACTCTCCTACAGAAGAGTACTACGAGATCTGGAGAAACAGAAGAGCGGCCAATGGTTATTCATCTGAACCTTATAAACTCGTGGGCATCGTTGGCCAGAATACACTGGCGTACGTGGATGCAGGTTTGAGACCAAACGCCCAGTACTTCTTCCGCATCAGAGCCGTTGGTAACAACGATGGTCGTTTCTCAAATGAAAGACTGACTACAACTCAGGAAGACAACGTAGCACCTTCTGCTCCTACCGATCTTGCTATCAGCAACAACGTAGGTGTACAGGCTACACTGTCATGGACGGCAGCTACAGATAACGACCAGGTAGCAAGCTATCAGATATTCCTGAACGGTGTACAGGTAGGTACATCTACTACAACATCATTTGCACTTACCAACCTGACACCTGGAGCCAGCTATACTGCAGAAGTGAAAGCGGTAGACGCACGTAACAACGTAGGTGCTGCTGGTTCTGTAGCATTTACTACGCCGGAGCTCGGACTTGCTTATACCTATTGGGAATCTGAAAGCTCATTGTCAAGTTTAGCGACATTTGATTTTGGAGAAGCACCTGCAGAGACTGGTATCGTAAACAACTTCGATATAAGCGTAAGAAATCAGAATGACTTATTTGTATTCTCATTCGATGGCTATATCCAGATCGACCAGGTAGGTTCTTATACGTTCTATACATCTTCGGATGATGGTAGCCGACTCTATATCAACGGTACCATGGTAGTGGATAACGATGGTCTGCACGGAACACAGGAACGCAGCGGTAACTATAACTTTGCTACCACGGGTCGTCACGCTATAAAAGTTACCTTCTTCGAAAACGGAGGTGGCGAAGTACTTACCGTACAGTATGACCCTGCAGGAAGTGCACCGAAGCAAACTATACCAAACGATAAATTATTCCTGGGCAATGGGGGCAGCGGTGCGCGTGTAGCCAGCGAGGGAAGTATATCGTTATATCCGAACCCGGTTACCAGTACCCTGTCCGTTGATCTCTCTAACTTCTCGGCACAAACAATCACCATCTACGATCAGATCGGTAACCCGATCAAGAAGGTTCATGTTAACGGAGCGCAAGACATCCGGAACATCGAAGTTTCTGATCTGAAAGACGGTGCCTATATACTGGGAGTTGACTCGAAAAGAATCAGATTCATAAAGAAAAATTGATTTTTTATCCCGTCTGTTTTATAAAAACGCTGCCTTAACACGGCAGCGTTTTTTATTTCACACGTTTGATTACGCTAAAAACAAAGTATATATACCAACACACGGTCACACGATGAGTTTAAAAAAATAAAAAGTTACTTTTTTATTACATCAGTTATATATCGTTACTTTTGTAGGTCTATAACTGTTTAATGGCTTTATTCTCTATGTCCTTACCTAAGTCTCTTGCTGTGGCAATGGTATATCTTATTGCCGCGCTCTCCGCTCCTGTTTTTGCTCAATCGGTTATCCACTACGACAGTGGGTATACACTTCGGAACAATCAACTCAGTCACTATTACAAGATGGCAAGTTTTACAAACGAAGCTCGTTTTCGTGAGTATACTTACTGGAAAAGCAATGGCGCTGTTGTTGAAGAGTTTTTGAATTTCAGAGTAATGTTCCCCAACGGGTATAACAAGAAAGATACTGTTACCAAGTATCCCTTGATACTCATGTTGCACGGTGCCGGTGAATCCGGCCGCTCATGGGCAGGACGTTACGATTATACTCCGGAAGATCTGCAGTATGATAACAACAGTACCAACACAGCACATGCCGGCCCTTCGCATGCAGCGGCTATCGTAAAACCAGCTTCTGATCCGAAATCATTTCCCGGTATAGTCATCATGCCGCAGGTAAGTCACAGCGGTAGCTGGCAAAATGGTTGGGAAGATGGCAACCTTAGCGACAACATGCGCATGACCATCGGCATTGTAGAACACTTCATTAAAAACTACAATGTTGACCAGGACCGTGTTATCGTACACGGACTTTCCAACGGAGGAAAAGGTTCGTGGGATGCCGCAGCAAAACGACCTGACCTGTTCGCTGCAATGTTACCAATGTCTGGTGTAGGAACTAACAACGAAGCCATGTCAGATATACTGGTGACCATGCCTATATGGTTATTCCAGGGAGGTACCGATACAAACCCGAGACCACAAGCGGCACAAGATCTCATCGATGTACTGAAGAGTAAAGGCGCAGCTCCTATTTATACCCTGTACCCTACTTTAGGACACGGTACCTGGACAACTGCCTATGCCGAGAACAACTTCTTCCCATGGATAAAAGCGCAGAACAAAAAGAATATATATGTATTCGGAGGCGCTACTGAAATTTGTGAGAACGGTTCAATCAAACTTGGTTTCTCCGATGGCTTCCTCGGCTATCAATGGACTTACAACGGAACCGATATACCCGGGGCTACCACGCGTTTCTATACGTTGAATCAAACCGGTATATATACTGTTAAATTCCAGAGACGCAACGGTAAATGGGCCGAATCATATCCGGTTAACATAACGCCTAAATCTGCATCAACCTTATCTCCTACTCTTGCCAATACAGGTACACGTATTCTTCCGATCGACTTTAACGGTGCGAAGAATGATACACTGAAGCTTACAGCGCAGGAAGGATTCTCAACATACTACTGGTATAAAGACGGAACGCCATTTGATACCACTACTACAAGAACAAAGATTGCATACTTCCTGAATGCTTCCGGTACAGCGGGTACAACGGCTGAAGCCGGTAGCTATGCTGTGAAAGTACGCGAGAGCTCAGGCTGTTTAAGTTTACTGTCTGCTCCGATAACGGTAAGTTATATTAACCCGCACGTTCTGCCAACAGCTCCTACGGTAGCAACCAACGGCATTACTGCAGTATCTGAAACAGAAGCA
The DNA here is from genome assembly GCA_946480685.1 of uncultured Flammeovirgaceae bacterium. Next base: position 6,275 of record CAMLLI010000161.1, read on the forward strand.
AGAATCTCATGGACGGATAACTCCACAAACGAAGAATACTTCGAGATCTGGAGAAACCGTAACAACGCAAACGGCTATACCAGCGAACCGTATAAAATGGTTGCTATAGTTCCTGCCAATTCAACTTCATACAACGATAAAGGTTTACGTCCGATGGCACGTTACTTCTATCGCGTGCGTGCTGTTGGATCGGGTGACGGAAGATTTGCGACTGAGCGATCAATCACCTTACCGAATGATCTGATCAAACCAAGTGTACCGGGTAACGTAACAGTTACGAATGTTACCGATACACAGATCTCCATATCATGGGATGCATCAACCGATAATGATCGTGTAGCGAAGTATGAAGTATATGAAGGCTCTAACCTCATAAACGGAAATGTTACTACTACAAGCTATACCTTTACGAACCTTGCTCCGAATACAACATACTTCTTAAACGTACGTGCTGTTGATTCGCGTGGTAATTTCTCTGACTTCCCCGGCACTGCACTGCAGGCAACAACATTGTCACCTCAGAATGGTTTGAATTATTCGTACTACGAACCCCTCACGGTACCGAATACATTTACACTGGCGAGTTACTTTGCGTCAACACAAACACCGGTGAAGCAAGGCACTGTTAGCAACGTGGATATAACCGTACGAAACAGAAACATCAAATTCGTTTTTGTATTCGAAGGCTTTATTCAGATCGATCAGACTGGTAACCATATATTCTATACCCGTTCGGATGATGGCAGCCGTTTATATTTAGATGGTGTCCTCCAGGTCGACAATGATGGACTGAAGACTGCACCTCTTGAAAAAAGTAAAACGGTAAACATTACTACCACTGGTAAACATGCTATACGCATCGAGTACTTCTATGCGAACAGCTTGGCACAGACCATGACGGTACAATATGATCCGCCAGGAACAGCTTCAGGTCAGGGTAAACAAACTATACCAAACTCGAAACTCTTCCGCACGGGTGCTACGCCTGTAACATACTACTCAAAAGCTACAGGTAATTTACAAGACCTGGCTACATGGGGAACCAACACCAACGGTACGGGTACTGCTCCGGCAAACTTTACCAACGGTTTCCAATACTATAACATTCAGAACCGCTCCGGTGTAGTGCCTCTCGATGCGGCATGGGCTGTAACAGGAGCTGGTTCAAAAATTACAGTAGGTACAGGTATAACATTGGATGTGAACGCTCCGCTTACCGGTAAACTGGAAGCAAAAGATAACGCTACCATTAACCTGAACAACACCACGATTCCGTCCTTCGGAGTATTGGCAACTACATCTACTGTAAACTTCAATGTAGACGGTGCTGTTCCTACAGGTTCATACGGTAATCTGAATCTCAATACACCGCTTTCAATCAAGTCACTTCCGCTGAGCTCAATCAAAGTAAAAGGAAATCTTACGGTAGCTGACCAGGTAGTTATACAAGGAAATGAACCGAACCGCTCGATCGTTTCGATTGATGGAAACCTGTCGTTCCTCGGAGCAGGAAGTTCATTAACCGGTAACCAATTATACTCCTTGATTTTCACCGGCGGTAAGAACCACGTTATTACCATGAATCCGGATGAAGACTTGAGTGTATATCAACTTACGTTGGATTACGGTGATGCATTGACCATCAACAATGGAAGCGACAATGCGGTAAACCTGAATAT
>CAMLLI010000162.1 GCA_946480685.1 uncultured Flammeovirgaceae bacterium
TTCGCACGCGCTACATCAAGAAGTTTTTCTGCCTCTGTGTTGCCCTTGCGCCTGCGGTCGATCAACTCTTTTTTATTCTGCGCGCAGAACAAGTCATCGAACTGATATAGGTATCCTTTTGATGAAAGATCTTTCAATTCCTGTTCCACACTATGTTTTGATACATGATTAGCAGGCAGAAACCGGTAAACTTCATCTGCCTTTAAAGGATAGTTGAAAATATCGTAGTACAAAATTGTACGCAGGATACTCTCCGTTAATGGCGCGAAAGTTATTTGTTCAATATCCTTAATCATGAGATATTTTTTAACTGATGAAGCGTTCTCTCATTAAATAACTCCCTCTCAGGATCCGATGTCCATCCCCACTTATTAAAATATTTTACCGCGCTTAGAATATTACAATAAAGCAGCCTGATATCTTTATACGACCCTCTGGCATGATGATGATAGATGGTTGCATCGGGGAAATATAAAGTCTGATAATACTTATGCATTCTTCTCGTCAGGTCTGTGTCTTCAGTATATAAGAAGAAGCGCTCATCAAACAGGCCTACTTTCTTAAGAGCTTCTGTTCTAAGAAACATAAAGCAACCCGATAGAAATGGCACGTTCATAATTTTATCATACCCCGAAAAGTGCAGCTCGTAGTGTTGATTCTCGGTCTCCAGTGTATTCTTTAAGAACCCCAAAAATCTACGCATAATTAAAACTTTAGGACTCGGTAATAATTTGCAAAGCGGCTGAAGTGTTCCATCCGGGTAAAGTACTCGAGGCATTACATGGCCCACTTCGTGATGTTGCTCCATAAAATTATAAAGTTTGGAGATCACATTTTCGTCAAAATAAACATCCGGATTCAGTACGATGTGATACTTCGATTCATTCAGAATCTTATTGAGTATAATATTATGGCCAGCCCCAAAGCCAACATTTTTATTGTTGAATATATATTGAATACGACTGTTATAGGCGAGGTATTTCAAATCATCTGTCGGAGAGTTATCCAGTATAAACAGTTTTGAATCTGTCGTTCCTTTTAAAAAGCTATGCACAGTTTGTGCCAGCATACTTGCTGAGTTCTTATATGTAACTATGGAAGCACTTAAATCCTGCATAAACCTGAGATAAGGAAATCCAAAATTTTATCAGTGTGTTAGAACACACTTTGAAACAAAATTTGAATTTCCGGAAAAAGGATAGAATTTTATCACACTTGTTTTTATAAACTCCCGGACGCTACTTTATTAAATTAGGTTGCCAACAAACTTTAAAACATTAAAACTTTTCATTAAAAAAACCTGCAAACAACAACCATGAACGTGATCAGAACTTTTGACGACTACCAAAAACAGTATAAAAAAAGCGTGGAACATCCCGAAAATTTCTGGAGTGAAGTCGCCAGCAATTTTTACTGGAGAAAGAAATGGGATAAAGTGCTCGAGTGGGATTTTCTAAAACCGGAAGTAAAATGGTTTATAGGAGGCAAACTAAATATTACTGAAAACTGTCTTGATCGTCATCTTACCAAACGTGCTAATCAAACCGCTATCATTTGGGAGCCCAACAATCCGGAAGAAAGCGCTAAACATATAACGTATCAACACCTATATGACGAGGTTTGCCGAACCGCCAACATGTTAAAAGCGAATGGTGTAAGGAAAGGAGACCGGGTATGTATTTACCTGCCTATGATACCCGAACTCGCCTATGCGGTATTAGCCTGCGCGCGTATAGGTGCAGTACATTCTGTAGTATTCGCCGGCTTCTCCGCTAAATCACTGACGGATCGTATTACCGATGCAGGATGTAAAATTGTTGTTACATCGGATGGCGCATACCGCGGTGAAAAGACTATAAATCTGAAAGGCATTATTGACCAGGCACTGGAAAATTGCCCTGATGTGTCAAAAGTTATTGTGAAAGAACACACTCGCTCCAACGCACCAATGAAAGCCGGACGCGATGTGTGGTGGCACGATGAAATTAAAAATGCTGCACCTCAATGTGAAGCCGAAGAGATGGATGCTGAAGACATGCTCTTTATACTCTATACTTCCGGCTCTACCGGTAAACCGAAAGGTATGGTTCATACATGTGGCGGCTATATGGTATATACTAACTATACATTTCAAACCGCCTTTCAATATCACGAAGGGCAAGTATACTGGTGTACGGCAGATATAGGTTGGATTACCGGACACTCCTATATCCTCTACGGACCTTTATCAGCAGGAGCAACCACGGTTATGTTTGAAGGTGTGCCGTCATGGCCAGACTGGGGAAGATTCTGGCAGGCAATTGAACGGCATAAAGTAAATATATTCTATACAGCACCTACTGCTATACGTTCCCTGCAACAGGCCCCGCTGAGTTTTGTTGAGAAGTATGATTTGTCATCTCTGAAAGTATTAGGAAGCGTTGGCGAACCTATAAATGAAGAAGCGTGGCAATGGTATAGCAAGCATATTGGAAAAGATAAATGTCCGGTAATCGATACCTGGTGGCAAACCGAGACCGGTGGTTTTATGATTTCACCAATAGCGAATGTTACGAATCTGAAACCCGCTCACGCAACGCTACCGCTACCAGGCGTACAACCTGCGGTAATGAATGAAAGCGGACTAGAGATAGAAGGCAATAACATTGAAGGAAGACTTACCATTAAATATCCGTGGCCTGCAATGGCGCGTACGATCTATGGTGATCATCAGCGTTTCAAGGAAACATACTTCTCAAGCTTCCCCGGAAAATATTTTACAGGCGATGGCTGCAAGCGTGATGAAGACGGCTACTATCGTATAACAGGACGGGTAGACGATATCATCATTGTATCGGGTCATAACCTGGGCACGGCAGAAATTGAAAGTGCCATTGACGAACATTCTGCAGTATGCGAAACAGCCGTAGTTGGTTTCCCGCATGATATAAAAGGACAAGGTATATATGCTTTTGTGATCTGTTACGAAAAACCAGGCGAAGAAGACAAACTGCGTGCAGAGATAAAGGAAACGGTATCAAAGATCATTGGTCCTATAGCGAAGCCCGACAAAATTCAATTCGTAAGCGGACTTCCCAAAACCCGGTCCGGAAAAATCATGCGAAGAATTTTAAGAAAAGTTGCGGAGGGTGATACTTCCAATCTTGGCGATACAACAACCTTGCTTGATCCAAGTGTAGTAGACGAGATCAAAGCGGGCGCAATCTAATCTATCTATATACAGGTGTTACAGTGAAATGTGTCCGCTGTAACACCTGATACTATATATACTTTTTCAGAATCAAAATTTATTCTTGTTTTCACGTATCATTTCAGGATAGCCCTGTTTTTTGCTGAAGGCCGTAAGCGCCATTACGATACGTTTTGTTTTTGTTGCACTTGTCTTGGCGCTCTCAATCCATTTGCTGAAATAAACCTGGTGCGACATGCTGAGTGATTTAAAGAATGCTAATGATTCCGGTTCTTCCTTCAGGCATTTCATAAGGTCCGGCGAAAGTGTCAGCTTGCGCTCATCCAGCTCCATCTCAATCTTTACCTTGTCACCTTCTTTCTTCCCTATAGCCTTTCGCATGGTGGCATTTACGGGCATGATAAACGAGCCATCACCCATTGGCAACAAAGCAACTTTCTCAAAGGCAAAACTGTCCAGCATACCTTTCACCCGAAACGAAACGCGCGTATCCGGCTTCAGCTTTTGTGCCTGACTCTCGCTGATCTCGATGTAAACCCAGCCCGTCTTTTCGCCCTTCTTGTTAAATTTTAAAATGGTGGTTGTATACCGAATCATCTTATAAACCCTTTAACGACAAGTAACAAGTTTACAAATATTTTATAAATCCATGAATGCCACGATCATGGAAGCAACCCGCGTGTGGGAAAGAACCACTGTTGTAACCATATTGTTTGTTGGTTAAGAGAATGTGTAACTTTGAACGTAAACAAGTATGTCAGCAATGGAAAAATCGTCCAGCATAGAACACCCGGTTCTGGAACTGATAAAGAAGCGCAGGAGTATACGCGCTTTTTCAAACGAGCCTATTGCCGCAGATAAAATCTGCTCGCTCTTCGAGGCCACGCGATGGGCGCCTTCGAGCAGCAACGAGCAACCGTGGGTATATATTTATGCTACGCGAGAGCAACCGGAGATGTGGAGTAAGATGTTTGATTGTCTCAATGAAGGCAATCGGATATGGGTAAAGGACGCACCACTGTTAATACTGAGTCTGGCACGAAAAGACTTCACACACTATGGCAGCGCCAATGCTCACGCAATGTATGATTTGGGCGGAGCGAACTCATTCCTGTCCCTACAGGCTGTTGAGATGGGACTACAGGTTCGGCAAATGGCAGGGTTCAATCACCTGAAAGCAGTTGAGAGCTTTAATATACCGAACACCTATGATGTAGGTGTATTTATAGCGGTAGGATACCCGGGCGATCCTGCCAACCTTCCTGAAAAATTGAAGCAGCGCGAACTTGCTCCGCGCGAGCGATTTTTACAACAGGAGTTTGTAATGAACAAACCGTTCTGAGCAAATGACAAACTCCTACTATATATAGCGGCCTATATTTTCCCGGGAAGAAGGTTTGCCAATGCCTTCTCTATTTTTTCATATTGAAACTTTAATCCCGTTTGCTCTATTTTTTCAGAGGAGACTTTATTTCCCTTTAGTACAAGGTTCGCCATTTCACCCAGCATTACTTTTAGTATAAACTCAGGCACAGCAGGGAGAAAAAGTGGTTTACGGAACTGAGTGGCTATTGCTTTTGTAAGCTCACGGTTCGTTACCGGATTTGGCGCTACACCGTTATAAGCACCTTGCATTGTCTCATCCTGCACGGCTCTTATAAATATAGCTATTAGGTCATCAAGGTGAATCCAGCTTACATATTGATCGCCTGTGCCCAGCGGAGCACCGGCAAAATATTTTATCGGTTTGATAAGTTCTTTTAGCGCACCATGGTTAGCGTCTAATACTATACCGATTCTAATCTTTACCACACGAATGTTTAACTCTGCGATACGATCGATCTCCGCTTCCCACTGACGCACTACATTGGCAAGAAAATCCGTTCCAGATTCGTCATTCTCTTTATAAAGCTTTTCGTTGTCTTCAAAACCATAGTAGCCAATTGCAGAAGCAGAGATAAATGTGGTTACAGAATGCTTGTGCTTCTGCAGTTCTTCAAAGAGCAACTTGGTTGATTGCGTGCGACTCTTCAGTATCTCCCATTTACGTTCATCAGTCCAGGGTTTATCAGCTATACCTGCGCCCGCGAGATGAATGATGGTATCGATTCCTTCGAAGGCATGCGGATCAATTTGTTTTTTATTTATATCCCATAAATATATTCTTGCTTTACTCCGTTGGTGATTACGACTTAGATGCGCCACCTGGTGCCCTTGTTCAAGCAGTACTTGTGTCAATCGCGTTCCGATGGATCCGGAAGCTCCTGTGATTAATATATTTTTCGAACTCAATTTTTATTTAGTTTTGGTGCCTTGTAAATAAATATACTCTAAACATGTTCTTCACAAAAAAGTTTACACTGATCGCAATACTGCTGTTCAGTACGCTATCAATGTCAGCTCAGACGGTAAAAGTAAAAAAGCAAAACTCCAACGTTAAGGGAGAGGTCGCGGAAGGTTATGCAGTAGAATTGGACGGGTCACTCAGTGAAGTGAATACGTCTTTCGTCAAATTTCTAAAAATTTATGGAAAGCCAAAACAAAGTGAAGGCATTCTCTCATTGGCAGAGCCTGCAATCAACGGTCGCACATACACAAATCCTGTCTTCGCTCTCGTAAAAGACAATGGAAAAACTTCAACAGCATGGATCGGTATCAAAACTTCTGCATGGACTGCAGACGATGCTGCTGCTGTGCACAAAGAACTTGAAAAAATGCTTTATGACTTTGGCGTGAAATTTTACCGTGACAAAATTCAAGTGCAAATCGATGAAACAAACCGTGCATACCAGGCAGTTGAAAAACAAAAACAACGACTCGTAAACGAGAACAAAACACTGCTTACTAAAATTGAAGACAACAAACGCGAAAAGATACAGCTTGAAAAAGCACTCGAGAATAACAAACTAGAAAACGAACTGTTCCTGAAAAAAATAGAAAAGAATAAACTCGACCAAGACTCGGTAGCAACGGCTGGTGAGCAGATTAAAAAAGTTACGGAGCTACATAAGGAAAGGCAGCGGAGGGTAAATTAATTGGTCCTCTAGCGAGCCATAATATACTGTAACCTATATATATGCTAAATATGAATAATCCAACGCTGCTTTCTCTCTCACAAGTTAAAGGCGTGTCCGAACGACAATAACCTTTTACTCGGTTCTCTCTAACTCCATGGTTTTTCCCCGATCTCCTATTATCAGTTTCTCAGCATTCAATGTTGTAATCGACCATTTAAATTTCTGCTCCCCATATCTATCGATAGCCAATATGTGATCCCCCCGCATGATTTCGTAGGCTAGTTCAATTTTCTGCGAGTCAACTGTTACAATCAAGCTGTCGTTTGATTTAAATTCAAAAATCAATTCTGAATCTCCTTCATCATTCGCTGGTGAAATCCATTTGCCGATAATCTGGAGTTTGCGTTCGCTTCCCCTTAGACTTGTCAGATACACTGCCGAGATTATTGCCACAGCTAAGTATAACAATGTAAAGAATATCTTTTTTGCAAGAGTCCATCTTGGCAAAAGCTTATATGACCACCAAAATGCAAAAAGTGCTGACGCTCCACCGATTGCAGCCATCATTGCAATGTTACTCTTACCCAAAACATCATTCAGCAAAAGATTCGTAATAACGAAAAGCACTATGCCTAATGATATCGAGATGATTTCCAACTTCTTCATTCGCTAATCATTATCTTCTATTGTTTCGCCTGCCACTATATCACAGTTCAATAAGAAGTAGAAATAGTTAACGAGTAGTTTACCGGCTGTTAAGGCTATCTATCAAATGATCGCGCCACTTTCGCTCTTTCTTATCAAAGTAGAATCTGCCATCAGGAAATTCTATATATTGATCACCGGCATTCTTGGGATAGTATTTTTCGAGTGATTCCCCCCTTACCATCTTGTCGAACAACATCGGAAATTTTTCATTAAGCTGATTGTCAGGCATCTTCCATGTGCGAAATACTTCTTCATACTCTCGTATTTCTTTACCGGGACCAAATACGATTTTACAACCTATACTTTCGCGCATTGGTGTAATACTTCTGGCAGGACGCGTCATTAAAAAATAGTGCGTTCCTTTCTCATCTTTATAGTATGCGCGTATATCATAGTCCGCGGCAACTGCGCGATAATATTCATCAAACCTTGATTCGAATTTATTCTCGTGATTAGAGTTCGGTGGCAATTTTGATGAGTACCGGATCACGTTGTAGATCAAACTATCCTGTTCCTGTTTTGATATATATAGCGCAGGATTGTAGTCTCTGTTCTTGCAAGAAGCAAGAATCGCGATTGCCAAGAAAATATAGAGTATCCGCATAAGATTGCAAATGTACCAAATAAAAAAGAGCCCAAACAGGTGGGCTCTTTTTCGAAATATCAGACAATGAACTTTTACGCTTAGTATGTATTAGTGTTCGGGGTGAAGCTTGTCCAACCTGACATCCAGTTATTGCTGTTGTTGAATGCACCGATATATTCAGTCTGCTCCACACCTGATGGAACTTCTTTAGCACCTGAAAGCAGTGATGAACCGTTTGCAAGCAAAGCAGAAGGATTGTTGATATCAAGCGATGTAGCAGTCGACAAACCAGCAAACTTTGAAGAAAGATCAACTGTAGCCTGATCTGCTTCGATAAAGTTATCAGCATCAAAGCTAGAGTCATCGTAGTTGTTACCGGTAGTAACTTTCTTAACAGCTTTGCTTACGCTAACACCAGATCTTCCGATATAGTTACCAACAAACACTGC
>CAMLLI010000163.1 GCA_946480685.1 uncultured Flammeovirgaceae bacterium
TTCTTACTTCTTACTTCTTACTTCTTACTTCTTACTTCTTACTTCTTACTTCTTAAAAAATGCAAGCAATAAAAGAACTCCTCTATAAAATAGCCGATGACCAACTCATTCTCGGTCACCGTAACTCCGAGTGGACAGGCTTCGGACCGTTGCTGGAAGAAGATATAGCGTTCTCTTCCATGGCACAGGATAAAATAGGACAAAGCTATGCGCTATACCAGATACTGCATGACCTGGGCGAGCAGGCTCCCGACACAGTAGCATTCATGCGAAACGCCAACCAGTTCCACAATTGTATACTGGTAGAATTACCTAACGGTGAATACGACTTCAGTCTCATTCGTCATTTCCTGTTTGATACAGCACAGGCAATTCGCTTCGATATGTTAGCCGATTCATCTTTTCAACCTCTCGCAGAGCTGGCGCGAAAGATCAAAGGAGAACTCCGCTATCACACCCTGCACGCCAATACATTTATAAAGAAACTGGGATCCGCCACACCCGAAAGTATTAACCGGCTGCAACAGTCGCTTGACTTTGCCCTACCCCACGCGCTTGGTATATTTGAAGAATCTCCTTACGAAGCTGAACTGATTGCTGAAGGTATATTTGCAGGCGAGCGTGTATTAAAAGAACAGTGGATGGAGAAAACAGAAGATATACTAAAGCAAACCAGTTTACATCTGCCCGACTGGCAAGCTATACACCCTATAGCGGGTGGCCGTATAGGACAACACACCGAACATCTCCAACCGCTACTCGATGAAATGGCAGAAGTATTCAAGATAGATCCTGCGGCAGAATGGTGAAATTAGCTGTGAGCCTTGCGTAAAAGCTGCTGGCTTCTGGCTACTGGTACTGGATGAGAGCAGTGTATATATAGCATCGCTCTCGCAACTCAAAACTCGAAGCTCGTAGCTAAACAACGAAACTCAAATATAGCAAGCCAATCGTAGCCTAAGCAAAACTCTCCTACAGCCGGCAGCTTGCAGCCAGCAACCTTTTTCAACGCGAAGCTATTTCACTGGGGCTGGTGCCAAACTTTCTCTTAAACGCTGTCGAAAAGTGATTGGGATTTTTATAGCCTACGGCACTGGACACTTCGTTAACGTATTTCTTTTGATCGCGTAAAAGATATTGTGCATGGTTCATTCTGCATTCGTATATATAGTCAAATACGGTTGATTGGAACATATCTTTGAAACCCTTCTTTAGTTTGAATTCGTTCAGTCCAAACATACGTGACAATGCATGGAGTGAAAGGTCTTCTGCAAAATGTTGATCGAGGTATTTGCGAAGATCGTGAAAGGTATCGATGTCGCTTCGCTTGAGTTTTGTACAATCAGCCTGAGTTTTATCAGATGCTATAAATTGTCCTATCTGTAAAGCAACAAGCTCCAGCAACTTCGCTTCAATTAACAGTTTGCGCAGTGTTCCTCCCAGTGGGTTGTTGCAGATCGCTGCGATTACATGTTGCATTTCTTTATCGACCGTTGCATCGCCATGCATGACCAGTTCCTGTTTCAGCAATTTTTCTTTGAGCTGTGCTGTCCATCGCGTTTGATCACACAGGAGGTTTGCATAGTACTCACGCTCAATCGCAACATGTATACCGTGAATGTTTTTATTCACAACAAGATCGTACTCCTGCTCGTCTGAATACAGCGAGTGATGACGCAGCCCGGTCAATGCAGCAGACAGTCCGCTTTCTTTCAGTTTTACTTCTACCATTCCCTGCAGCGCTATACATATATTCATGCAGTGCGGCAATTGTTCTTCGTGATACCGGATGTTAAAATGAGACGCAGGACTTGCACTATATTCCATGAAGCGATAGTGCGGACTGGTGAATACCTTTTCTTCAAATGCACCCCAGCGTTGTTGTCCGGTGGCACGATGTGTAAATCCGGAAGCATCTTCCGATGCCGGTTTAAAATGAGCTTGAACTTCAGGGTAAGAGAGGGTCAGGGATTTCATGATTCTTTCAAACGAAAGTGCTTCGTTTAACGGGCTCATGTCCGTAAAGTTTGGGTTGCTCCATCATCATGGGGGAACGGATTCTTTTGCGTGAGGTGATCTCTTTACCAGACAACAAAGACAGCCACCAGAATCAATAGTATATATCGCATAACTCAAAACTCAATCACGCGACCATTACTTTCAAACTTCGTGTCTTTCACCGCGCCCACACCATTAAAGCGATACTGCACACCAACTATACCAGTAAGTGTATTGGGAAATGTGAGCGAGTATGCTTTCTCATCATTTACATAAATCGTAGCATGCCTGTTTACCGTTTCAATGCGAAGCTTTGTCCATTGTGTGAGGTCGGCACCAAACTTTGAAAGATCAGCCTCTTTACTGGTAACAAAATTACCGCAGAACGCCAGGAACAAATCACCAACGCAAGGCTTGGTCGAGAAGGGTATAATGATAATATCATCTTTACATTGAATGAGCACTTGCACCGGCTGGCATACATTCGTCCCCTGGTTGAAATCACTTTTGATCGTTGTCTCAAAAACAAAATTATCACTCATCAGATCGCCAAGATCACCCTGATTAAAAATACGAATGCGTGGTGCCTTCGGATGAAGTGACAGATTATATTTCTTTAAAATTGTTTCATTCACGTCTACACCATTACTCGTGGTACATTCATCTTTTTTAAAATATAGCGGCACTGGTTCATCCTCCGCCAAACATAACCATCCATCGGAAGTGATCCACAAATCATGAGTTTTTACAATCGTACTGTCTATGATCAGCTTGGCGCGAAAATAACCGGGATAATAGTAAATGGTTGAATGCTCGCTTTTATTCTTCGGCACGAGCTTCTTCCGGGTAACGTCCCACGTCTGCGCTATATATATGGAATCGGTAGGCGATGCCTGCGCATCGTAATGGAACACCACCGAATTCGGAACTCCCTCGGTTATCATTTTATCTGCGTGAAACGAAAAGCGGGTACTATCAATGGTGTATGATGCCGCATGTTTTCCGGCAGGTGGGATCAGCGCATAGCCCAGCAGACCAAACGGAATCAGCAGCAACAACCAATAATACCGGGTACTGCGTTTTACAACGGTAGGGCCAGACGCAACTGCAGGCTCTGCAACATCCGCGGTAACTTCCGAAGCATCGTCACCATTTTGTTTGAATGTCCTCCAGTCGCTATAACCGGCAAATTGTGCAAGTGCATTCAAGGTCGTAAGTGTAGGTGCACTGTCGTACTTCAGCCTTCCCCAGATACGCTTCAAGGTGGTGACACTCAAACGAACACCGGTACTTTCATGCAAGGCATCGCTCAGCTTTTCAAAATCATAATTTACCCATTGTTCACTCGGCCCCCAGGCCAATCGGGTTTCGATCAGCGACAGGCACCGTGCAACGTCAGCTTCTTCAGCAATTTTGGTCATAACAAAGCAATGATACTGGCTTGTACGAATTTGGCGCAAACTTGAACAACAAAAAAGAGTCCTTCCACATGAATTTAGCGTTTGTTCAAGTAATCCATAAACCAAACACACCAAGGACGTATGAAATATTTGTTATCCCTTATTCTTTTTACAGTCACCTGCATCGCGAGTGCACAAACCTTTCGCCCCGACCTGCACAATCTTCAGGCATGGGAAATCTCCAACCGGAAGGTCGAGACATTTCAGGATGTAGAAAAGAAAGCTGTACAGTTAAGTCAGAAAATCGGACAAGGATTTATGATCCTGAAAGATTACGAATTCGCGAACGGCACGATCGAGTTTGATGTAAAAGGAAAGAATATTCCGCAGCAAAGTTTTGTTGGTATAGCCTTTCATGTGCAGGACACCAACCGATGTGAAGTGGTATACTTCCGACCGTTCAACTTCATGAACCCCGACACTACCCGAAGACCACGGTCGGTTCAATATGTTTCGCATCCCGACTATACGTGGGACAAACTGCGCGCTGAACATCCCGGTAAATATGAGAATAAAGTGAAGCCGGTTCCAAATCCTGAAGACTGGTTTCATGCCAAGATTACGGTGAACGGAAAATCCATCAAGGTATATGTAAACTACTCATCGAAGCCAAGCCTGGAAGTCGAGGGCCTGGGAAATCTAAGCACGGGTAAAATTGCACTTTGGACAGGTATGATGTCGGGAGGATCATTTGCCAATCTTGAAATTACTCCGGCGAAAGGATCTATACCGTATGGCAATAATCCCAAGGCTGGCAAGTATATATCGGTGGGTGATGCGAAACTATATTATGAAATCTATGGACAAGGCGAACCCATTGTATTATTGCACGGAGGTGTATATGGATATATAGATGAGTTCGCACCCTTCATTGAACGCCTTTCTAAGGATCACCAGGTAATTTGCATCGCCACACGTGGTCATGGTAAATCTGAGATCGGTAAAGCACCGTTTACATGGCAACAACGATCTGATGATGCCTATAAAGTTATCCGCTCTATAACTCGCGACAGTGTAACGGTATTGGGATTCAGCGATGGCGGATATGCAGGGTATAAACTTGCAGCCAACCATCCCGAATTAGTCAAAAAACTGATCGCGATCGGTTCAGGTGACCGTCCTAAAAATCAAAAGACCGAAAAAGCAAATTATACTCCCGAGATGCTGCTTGGCCAGGCTAAAGAATATTTTGAAAGCCGGTTAGCCTTGATGCCGGAGCCCAAACGATGGGGAGAGTGCCTGGGCAAACTTAATAAACTATATAATGAAGATGTTTTGAGTAAAGAGACATTTGAGAAAATTAAATGTCCAGTACTGATTATAGGAGGTGATCACGATGACGGCCATCCGGTGGAAGCGCTCACAGCTGTATACCGGTATATTCCCGGCGGCAAGTTAAATATAGTACCCGGCTGTCACCACGTAGTATTCTTCTGTAACTTTCCTGTAGTGTGGGAAAGTATAGTTCCATTTATCTATTGAAATATACTGGCGCAAGTCTTCCAGACTTGTGCCAGCCCTGTCTGAAGTCTCCAGACTTCAGGTAATTTTTATCTCGTTACATTAATACAAAGACTCACCATTCGAGTCAGTTGTAAGCAACTCACTCATATAGTCAAAGAAAGGACGAATCGCTTTAAGCGTTGTATTTACATTATTCAGAAAATCGTCAGCCAACACTTCGCGATCCGTAAATTTACGTTCGAACCAGAACTGTTTATACCGAAGCAACTCTATAGCAGGATCACTGCTTGAAAAACCTTTCGGAGTAGTTTTCACTTGCTCACCTTGGATTTGGCCAAAATTCTGAACGATCGATTTTGTTTTCAGCAACTTCTTCCAGTCCCGTATAATTAGCTGCTATATCTTCGCGAATGCGCTTCAGATCATCTGCATTCGGAAACATAAAACCACACGCCACCCGTGACTCTCCCGGCCGGATGCGTATATAGTATCCACCGCGCAACAGCGGCTTGCTCCGTTTCAGGTGCGCAGCAAAACGAGGATTATACGGTGCCTTGCTCTTGGAGAAACGTACATCATTATAAATGCGAAAAAGACTTTTCTTACCCGAGGGTGTTTCCAACCGATCATGCGCGCTCATCTTAGCAATAAGCGCATCCATAAAAGCTTCAGCGTTACCCCTCGCTTTTTCGTATTGATCTTTGTGTTCGTTAAACCAATCACGATCGTTATGGGCTGCAAGCTTCTTCAGAAAATCGAGTGTCGTTTTTTGAATTATATATTCGCGCACAGTATTTCAATTTGTCACGAAAGTAGACAAAAGATCAGCAGAAAAAATTCCCGAGGTTTACCCCGCGATTTGAAAATTGTACAACAAAAGGAGGTTGATCGCAAAGGCTCGCGATCAGGTTATTTGCAAATTAAATTCAATCACCAATATCCGGATTAAAATAGTTATAGTAAACTTAAAAATCATATGAAACATAATACAAAATTATAGCAGTCTGGAGACTGTATGCATGGGCTGGCACAAGTCGGGAGACTTGCGCCAGTATATATATCAAATCAAGATGCTCTCGAGGCCTTTCTTTACAGCGGTCTCCATGACACCAGCCATACCGGAACCTTCTATTCTATACGTTGTAATATCGGTCATGCCCATAAAGCCAAGTATAAATCGCATGTACGGTTCAGCATGATCCATTGGTTTCATCGGTCCATCGGAATATACACCATTGGAAGCAATGGCCAGATATACTTTCCTGCCGGTAACCAAACCTTCTGGTCTGCCAGTCTGGTAGCTAAATGTTTTTCCTCCACGCACTACATGATCCACCCAACCTTTCAGTACAGCCGGTATATTAAAATTATAGAGCGGTATACTGATAACAACAATATCTGCCTGCAGCAATTGTGCTACGGCTTCATCAGAATCTTGCAAGGCTTTCCGTTGTTCCGGTGAATGACTTTCATCGGGCAGTTTATAGGCTTTAACATGAACGGGTTGTAGCGGCTGATAATTTTTGTCCACTACATTGTTCGTTACGACAGTGCTTCCTGGATGTTGCGACAGGATTTTTTCAATAATACTTTTTCCGAGCAATGTGCTGTTAGACTCTTCACCCCGCGGGCTGGAAATGATGTGCAATATTTTTTTCATGTGTGTTCTTACTGTTTGCTTTCGAAAGACACACGTGTGCATGAGTCATAGCGCTGCCTTTCGAAACGATGTTACGTATCGATTTAGATTTTATTCTGCGCGTCATGACAGCGACTTTGGTATCACAAAAATAAATACCTTTGCTATGCATTTGTTAGTAGTATACAAAAGGTTAGCACTAACCTTTACATCACTTTAACTATTGATTAAAACATGAAGGCACTCGGACAAAATATCACACCGCAAGAATGCACAGGGCATTTACAGAGCGTAGGCGATGCACTATATGTTATTGGTGGCAAATGGAAACTACGCATCATCATTTCGCTTTCGGAAGGAAGAAAGAGATTCAATGAACTGCAACGCAGTGTAGCTGGTATATCGGCACGGGTGCTGTCAAACGAGCTGAAAGAACTGGAGATGAACGGTTTCGTTCGAAGAAATGTACATGCCGATGCAACGCCCGTTATTGTTGAATATGAAAGGACCGATTATGCAGATTCACTCGGGGATGTACTCGGTGCCTTATCTGCGTGGGGAAAGATGCATCGCAGCAAAATTAAAAAAGAGGCCGCGCTCGATCATGCAAAATCTTCCAACACACTTGTAACACAAGACTAAACTGGTGCAAGTCTCCGACTTGTACCACCCATGTCCGCAGTCTCCAGACTGCCTAAAAAACTTTATACTCGAAACTATATATCCAGTCGCACAACAACATGCAGGCATACGCACAACTACACGGAGCAGAACCACGGATCGAACTTTTGCCAGAAAAGAAACTGGTCGGCAAAAGACTTACCATGACACTCTCCAACAACCGCACAGCCGAGCTATGGGGAAGTTTTATGCCCAGGCGAAAGGAGGTCAGAAATACTGTCTCATCCGATCTATATAGCATGCAGGTATACGATCCTTTGCTTGACTTTAAAAATTTCAACCCGGATACTGTTTTTGAAAAGTGGGCTACTGTCGAAGTCAGTGACTTTACAGATATACCGGAGGGCATGGAAAGCTATATTTTAAAAGGAGGTTTATACGCTGTGTTCATTCACAAAGGTGCGCCCAGTGCTTTTCTTAAAACGTTTCAGTTTATATTCGGCTACTGGATCCCGCAGTCAGGATACGAAGTAGACAACCGTGAGCACTTCGAACTGCTGGGAGAAAAATACAAAAACAACCAGCCCGACTCCGAAGAAGAAGTATGGGTACCGATACGAAAAGTCAACTAAAAAAACGTAGTCTAAAATTTTAATCCATCGAACATCCTAAAATACTATATCGTCATTTTTAAAAGTATATAAAGCTGAGCAATTCATTGAAGCATGAGTTAACCAGT
>CAMLLI010000164.1 GCA_946480685.1 uncultured Flammeovirgaceae bacterium
CACGTATGCATGTGCAGCGAACGATACGTTCCGCCATCCACCCACCCGTTGGGACGTGCCGGTGTTACGATAACATCCGAACATTCTTCCTGTAAGTCAAAGTAACCGTGCCATCCGAACATCACGTTCGTGAGACTGGTATATACCGGTGCGGTAAGAGCCTGCAGTATTTCCGGTGAGTTGCCAAGATCATCCTGCGTCAAAACATCATGTGGAGTTTCGTCCAGGTCTGTGCACGAGCAAACCAGGCCAATAAGAACAAGAGATGCTATATATATTTTTAGATTGATTGCTTTCATACACTATATAGTTAGAAGGTAAGGTTAACACCGAGTGTAAAGGTGCGTGTAGTAGGATATTTATCACGATCATCGTTACCGGGCGCAAGTCCCAATCGCGTTACTTCCGGATCGATGCCTTTGTAGCCGGTAATCGTAGCCAGGTTGGAACCGGATATATATACTCTTGCCTTGCGGAATGCTTTCATGTTGGAAGCATTAAAGTTATACCCTAGTGTTACGTTGTCGATCTTCCAGAAATCACCGTCCTCGATATAGTAACTCACGTACGATTGCGGACTTGACAGCGTAAGACCATCGATCTTGTCGTATGCGGTGCTCAGCTTGTTATATACAATCGTAGGATTCTCGTAGAACATGCGCTGAAAGTTCAGGATCTGGTAATCAAACGCACCACGCATGGTTATACTCATATCAAAATTGCCATAGCGCACGTAGTTATTCCAGGCTAGATACCACTGCGGCAATCCGTTACCGAGTATCTGGCGATCATCTTCCGTTACATCTTCAATCTGTTTAATCTCACCGTTCGCTCCTTCTACCAGCCACTTTCCTTCTCCGGCATTATCAGGATCTTCTTCAAGGCCTACACTTTTATAGCCGAAGAAACTGCCGATCGCTTTACCTTCCTGTATCTTGTGCGTTGGTAACTGGATCGGGTCTCCGGTATAGCCTGCATAAAAGAAGTCGTTCTCAACTTTAAATTTGTCGTTGGACAAAGAGGTGAGTTTATTTTTGTTGAGTGAGTAATTGAAGTTTGTGCTCCACTCAAACTTGCCGCTCTGAATCGGTATAATATTCAATGCAATTTCAACACCGCGGTTTGTCATTGTTGCAGCGTTGGCACGTGTAGTACCTACCAGGTTCGGAGGCACGGGTACGGGATAATCAAACACCAGGTCTTCAAGTGTACGATCATAATAATCAATAGTACCCGAAACACGATTCTGCAGTAAACTGAAATCGAGACCGAAGTTATACTCTATATTCGTTTCCCAACCAAGATCGGGGTTTGGATTCGCTACAGGCTGAAGTATACTTACCCAGTCTTTTCCGTTAAAATAAAATTGTGAAGAGCTATAGGCATAGCGTGTCAGGGATTGATAAGGATCTGTCGATATAGAACCCGTGCGTCCATAGCCCACGCGTAACTTCAACATGTTGATGAGGCTCACATCACTCATGAAGTCTTCATTACTGATGGTCCAGCCGGCTGATATAGATGGGAACAATCCCCACTTGTTGTCACTGCCAAACCGCGATGAACCTTCGTATCGAACGCTGGCAAGCAAATTATACTTGTCGTTGAATCCATACCCTACGCGACCAAAGAAGCCAATCAGTTTCCAATCGGCTTTATAGCTGTCAACGCCTGATCCGGAGAGACCGAGTTTCAATGCACGTCCTTGTTCGATACTGTGATATGAAAATTTATCGGTTGGAAAATCAAAATTGGAAATAGATGAACCTGTATTGGCATAATCAATATAGCTATAGCCCAGCAAACCGGTAATACGATGAAGACCGATTGTCTTTGTATAGTCTGCCGTCAGGTCAAGATAATTTTCAACCACCGAGCTGTTCTCGATATAGGCAACACCGTTCTTGCTATCGCGCACGTTGGATATATGTTTCTTCGTTTGATACGTTCCTGTCTCATTGCTCCACTCGTGCTGTGACCCGACAATTTTCAATTCAAGATTGTCTACCGGGAAATAACTTACCGAACCGGTTAACCATGTCCACTGCGAGTTATTATCGTATACCTGTTCTTCAATAAGAGCCAATGGATTTTCATACTGAAACTGTGCAGGCTCTTCTGACCAGCTGCCGTCAACATTTTTTACGCTGGATGTAGGATTACGGATCAATGCCTGTCGGTATGTCCAGCCGTTAAAGCCACCATATTTCTGCAAGCCCTTCAGTACGTTCACATTCATTTTCAATTTGTCAGCGATGAGATATTGTGTGATGTCCATACGGAGTTTAAACTCTTCGTTGTCAGAAGCGCGGAACATACCATCAGCAAGCTGGTAACTTGCGTTCACCGCGTATTGAGTACGTTCAGTGCCGCTGCGTAATGAAATGTTATGAAAATGGTTGATGGGAGCGCGGGAGATTTCGTCTAGCCAGTCCGTTGAAGAACCTTTATCATAAGCCGGATCGATCAACCCTTCACCGATTCGTGCGCGTACATCAGACGCATTCATGAACTTGGCTTTTCGGTTGAAGCGATCCGTTGCTACATAACCAGCGTATTCGACCACGGGCTGAAGCCCTGCTTTTGCTTTTTTGGTTGTGATGAGGATAACACCATTCTTACCCCGCGTTCCATATATAGCAGAGGCTGATGCATCTTTCAGTACATCTATACTTTCAATATCGTTGGGAGAAATGGAGTTCATATCACCCGGATATCCGTCAACCAGCACCAGCGGTGAAGACGAACCATATATCGATGTGATACCGCGAAGCAATATCTCTGTACCGGCATCCGGATCTCCGGAAGATGTACTCAGCGTAAGCCCTGCTACTTTACCACGCAGCAACTCTCCGGCATTGCGCACGGCACCGGGTACAAACTCGTTGGGCTTTACCTGCGCTACGGCTGTTGTTACATCCTGCTTGCGTTGCGTTCCATACCCGATAACAACGACTTCCTGCAGCGATGCTATATCCGGTGTAAGCTTTACATCAATCTGCGACTGACTGCCAACCGAAATCTCTTCGGTGTTATAGCCTACAAAGCTTACCACCAGTACTGACTCCGGTCCGGGAACGCTGATTGAAAATTTACCATCGGCATCGGTAGTCGTTCCGGTTGTTGTACCCTTCAAAACAACGTTGACTCCGGGCATTCCTTCATCTGCTTCCGACAGCACAGTACCTCGTACTGTTTGCTGTGCAAAAACATTATTCACGGCTGTCAGCAACACTATATATAGTGTCAACCGGAATACTTGTTTCGTAAAAGTTTCCTTCATAGGGGATGATGTTTAGTGTTAGTATTTTATATAACCAAATTATTAAATGTATACCCTACACTTTTCCGGAATATTAACTGATGCTGATAGGATATTATCCTGCTGAAATACCTATATATAGTATATATCTGTATAGCGTATCAGCATCCGGATGCGCCAGAAAAAACTATAAGCAAACGAGATCTATACCCGCCAGAACCAGCAAGGCATACTTAAGTTGCGGATATACCTGTAGAGATCTATATCCGACAGAATTATTCTATGATAGAATATGAATATATAGCGAATATAGCACCCTGTATTACCAGACGCTTATCCGATATTATCTGAATGTAATATTATTTTGATGCATTGTATCCGTGTCCATCAATGCAAACACACGGCCATAAAAAAAGGCCGGAACATCCGGCCGCGCTGTTTATAGTCTTGTTTGCTGAACTCCATTTACTGATATCTTTCGGGATTGAAAGGTGCGAGCGATATATCCGTAGCTTCGTTGTTCACGAGTGAAGTTACAAGTTTACCCGTGCCAGGTGCCAGGCTTAGTCCCATCATGGAATGGCCCGTGGCAATAATCAGATTTTTATACCGCGTTGAACGACCGATATACGGCAAACCATCCGGTGAGCAAGGACGCAGACCACGCCAGATCGCTTCCTGCTGCGGCATGGCTACATTCATCTCCGGGTAATAGGCGGGAATAGTGTTCACAATTCCTTTCACACGATTCATATTAATAGAACGATCTATACCGTTGATCTCCATCGTACCGCCAAAGCGCAATGACTTACCCATAGGCGTAACAGCCACGCGACCTTCCAGCAAGATAGATGGTATACGTATATTTTTCGGGACATTGTCCAATGTAAAGCTATACCCTTTGCCGCCTTGGAGCGGGAGATCGAGTCCTAATGTTGAACTGAATATACCTGACCACGCTCCGGTTGCTACAATATATTCGTCAAACGTTTTATCGTCTTGTGCGGTGTGCAGGCTTTTAATAGCCGTACCGTTCAGCGAAAAGTTTGTTATCGGTGTATTGGTATGAAACGTTACATTGTTCCTCTTCAAATACGCAATGAGGTTCTTCACAAGTAACTGCGGAATAAGGTGCGCATCACCGGGAAAATATACTCCTCCCCGAACAGTAACTTTTACATCGGGTTCCAGTTTCTGTATTTCTGCTGGTGAGAGTATATGTGCTTCGATGCCGTTCTTATTGGCTATATGTGCCGTCTCTGCTTCTTCGTGCTCAGCCTCTTGGGTTTGGTATAGCATGATCAACCCGCGCTCCTGGTAATCGAAATCAAACGGATTGTCTTTTACCATTTGCTGATACATGGCTTTGCTGAGGAGACTTATATCTTTCAATGCCGGTATAGCACGCGCTACATGCTCGTCCGTGGCATGTTTATAAAACTGCCATCCCCATTTTATAAGTTTCCCATTGAGACGAGGCTTTACATAAAACGGACTTTGTGAATTGAACATCCAGCGGATGCCTTTTGATATCATGCCCGGTGCAGCGAGCGGTATGATGTGACTGGGCACGATCATCCCTGCGTTACCGGAAGAACAGTTATCCGACAGATCACCCTGATCAAATATAGTTACAGTATGCCCTGCCTGTCGCAGATAATAGGCTGTGCTTAGTCCGATGATTCCGCCTCCTATGATGGCAACGTTCTTCATGTGTTGAGGTGTTGGTGTGTTAGCTTGATGTTGGATGTATACTATATTACCTGGAAGCCGTGTGCGTAGGGATCTTCTTCATCGTCTATGATGATGGTGTTATAGCCGGTTACTACGGCCCATCCTTCTATACTGGGAATGATTGCCGTTTTTCCGTGCAGCTGTGTCTCCTCTTCTACCCTGCCTATAAATTTAGACCCGATTATACTTTCGTGTATGAAGGGTTCACCCTGCTTCAGTTTTCCCTTGGCGTGCCACTGTGCGAGACGTGCGGAAGTTCCGGTGCCACACGGAGAACGATCGATCGCCTTATCTCCATAGAATACAGCGTTGCGCGCAGTTGATGTAGCATCGATCGGTTTACCGGCCCAGAGTATATGGCTGCACCCGTTGATCGTTGGATCATCCGGATGGACAAAGCTATATTTCGCATTGATATTCTTACGCAACGTACGACTCCACGCAATCAGCTGATCAGCTTTATAGTGCTCGAGTCCCGGAAAGTTTTTCTGGACATCCACGATCGCATAAAAGTTACCGCCATAGGAAACATCCAGCATAAGTTCGCCGAGATCAGGACACTCCGCAGATATACCTTCAGCTGCGAGATACGCTTTTACGTTTCGTATCTTTACCGACTTTACTTTTTTTCCTTCCTGTTTATAGGCGATGGTAATGATACCAGCCGGAACTTCGAGTCTCAATGTACCGGGTGTCTTCGGAGTGATCAGTCCTTCTTCGATAGCGATCGTTACCGTACCGATCGTACCATGACCACACATCGGCAAACATCCGCTCGTTTCAATGAACAATACACCCATATCATTTTGCGGATCGGATGGCGGATATAGTATACTTCCACTCATCATATCATGTCCGCGGGGTTCAAACATCAGCCCTTTCCGAATCCAGTCGTATTCGCGCAAAAAGTGCTGACGCTTCTCGCTCATATTTTTACCTTCCAGTATAGGACCACCACCAGCCACCAGTCTCACCGGGTTACCACAGGTGTGTGCATCGATGCAAAAAAAAGTCTTCCTCAAGCTTGTTGCAGGTTAAAAGTTTCCACTGCATTGCGTGTCCACGTTCCGTTCACACAACGCAAAATATTCAGTTCATTATTATTTTTCAGTTCGAGCGGCAGAAATTGCTCCGGGAAATCCTGGTAACATACCGGTCTTACAAACCTATATATAGCATCGGTGCCTACAGAGGTAAAACGACTGTCCGTTGAAGCCGGAAAAGGTCCTCCATGTTGCATGGCCTTGGTTACCTCTACGCCAGTAGGCACTCCGTTGAATATCAACCGGCCGCAGCGTACGTGCAATGCATCGATACAAGCTTTATACTCCGGCAGTTCTTCGGGCGATCCGAATACCGTAGCGGTAAGCTGGCCCTGAAGCGATTCTATCACGTGTCTTAATTCAGTCTCGTCTTCACATTTAACAATCAGTGAATACGGTCCGAACACTTCTTCTTTCAAAACAGCGCTGGCTATAAAATCACGCGCGTTTACCAGTGCCAGCGCGGGTGCGCCTTGCCTCTCCGTTGTCTCAGTCTTTACTTCTGTGAGGCGCATCACACCTTTCTGTTTCAGTGCTTCGGTTCGTTTATGTTTATAGTTCGCAGCTATACCGGTATGCAACATGTTGCCCGGTGCAGCCTGTGCTACTTCTACTGAAAGTTTATGCAGGAAAGGCGCGAAGCCTTCTGTGTCAACTGCTATTAGTAAACCGGGGTTGGTACAGAATTGTCCTACACCCAACACAACCGAAGCAGCGAGTGTAGTCGGCAGTGTTTTATTACCGCGTATAGCCCGCGGCAACAGTACCACAGGATTTATACTTCCCATCTCTGCAAAAACAGGAATAGGTTCCTCTCGCTGATTTGCCAGATCGAAAAGTGCTTTACCTCCGGCAAACGATCCGGTAAATGCTACCGCTTTTGTAAGCGGATGTTTTACCAGCTGTTGCCCGGCTTCTATACTGGTAACGGTAACTTCCTGAAATATATCTTCGGCCAGTGAACATTGTCTTAAAGCCGCACGGATAGCACCGGCAACCAACGATGATGTTTTCGGATGAGCGGGGTGGCTCTTCACCACAACGGTACAGCCAGACGCCAATGCTGATGCCGTATCGCCACCGGCAGTCGAAAATGCCAGCGGAAAATTACTGGCACCAAAAACAACAACCGGTCCAACGGGGAACAGCATCTTACGAAGATCGGGCTTCGGTGCAGGCTTTCGCTCGGGATCAGCGGTATCAATGGAAGCTTGTACCCAATCTCCGGCTTCGAGTAATTTAGCAAAAGCACGAAGTTGATTCGTGGTTCGTCCTCTTTCATTTTTGAGTCTGGCCTCTGGGAGACATGACTCCTCTCCTGCGATTGTAATCAATTCATCGCCTAACTGATCGATCTGTTCTGCTATAGCATGCAGCAATTCTGCGCGCTTCTGAGACGATACGGTTCTATATACCTGGAAGGCTTTGTCAGCCCGTTGCAATACCTCATCACTTCTTTCAGTCATCACACTATATATAGTTTAAACTTGTACCACTTTTTCTTTTTTGTTCAGGTTAAGATAGTCAGGAAGTGCAGGGCGATTCTTTATACCCTCGCGAATGATCGTCAACACGTCTTCGCGCTCTTTGCCAACGAGCGTTAAGCGCGGAGCCCGAACGGTTTCTGTTCCTATACCGGCTTCGGCCTCTGCCAGCTTGATATACTGTACCAGTTTTGCAAAGGTGTCCAATTCCAGCAGCGGCATGAACCAGCGGTTGATCTCAATAGCTTCCTTAATACGTCCTGCTTTTACAAGACGATATATAGCCACTGTTTCCGCAGGGAAAGCACAGACCAATCCGGCTACCCAGCCCTTTGCGCCCATCACCAGACTTTCCATTGCCAGCGTATCAACACCACTC
>CAMLLI010000165.1 GCA_946480685.1 uncultured Flammeovirgaceae bacterium
TGTCGGAGTATATATAGTTTCCGGTCCAGATGATGTTACGGAAATAATACTTAGGACCTTCGTATACCTTCAGGTCTATATTAATCGTGCGACCGTCATTCGCATATACTGTATCCTCCACGATGTCGGCATCACGGTATCCTTTCGAGTTGAAATACTCGATGACTTTTTTCTTATCGTCTTCGTAATCAGTCTGAATGAATTTCGAACTGGTGAACAGGTTGAGCTTAACATTGTCGTTGATAAACTCCTTTACTTCTTTCCAGCTTACCTTATAGCTTGAGTCTGCAAACTCTTTTGGATTCAGATCGATCGCTTCGCGAATGATCGTGCGATGTAAGGAGAAACGAGGACGCTCGTGTGTACCCTTCATCTTCTTTTTCAGCTTAGCGTCAGTTATACTGTTATTGCCAACAAAAGAAATGCGGTTGATCTTAACTTTTGATTTCGGATTAACAGCTATCTTCAACCGTATACCATCGCGGTTAAGTGTATCTTTCTCCTGTACAACTCTTACTTCGGTGTTGAGAAATCCTTTCTTAACAAAATATTTTTTAACAGCCAGTTCCGTGTTACGGATCATGGCATCATTTACAATCTTACCGCGGATCAGTGTGAGATCTTCCTTCAATCCACTTTCCTGCGATTTATTTATACCGGTAAAATAGAAACCTGTTAGGCGGGGACGTTCAGCCAACACAATGTTGAGGTATACATCTGTGCCTTCAACGCGGGCTACCTGTATGGTAACATCACCTACGAGGCCGTGTTTCCAAAGGCTGCGAATAGCGTTCGTTATAGCATCGCCGGGAATTTTTATTTTATCACCGATCTTCAAACCTGTGAGCGACACCATTGCATTTTTGTCCAGCACGTTCAAGCCGGTAACCTCAATACCAGCGATGGTATATTCTGCCGGGTTGGCATAGTTCAAATTATTTTCTGTCGCACCGGTTGTATTACCACGCTTTCTGAATTGAGCCCAGGTGTTAGCTGTAATACCAATCAGGATAATCAGAAATAAAACTTTCTTCATCAACTTACAGGATTCAATTGTTCGCTTGTCTTTCCAAATCTTCGTTCGCGTTGCTGGTACGACCAGATGGCTTCATACAAATGTTCTTTTCTGAAGTCTGGCCAAAGTGTGGGTGTGATGTAGAGCTCTGTATAAGCGATCTGCCATAACAAAAAATTGCTGACACGCAGCTCTCCGCTGGTGCGTATCAACAGCTCTGGATCTGGGATGCCTGAAGTCTCCAAATAGTTTTCAAAAACCTTCTCATTAATTTCTCCGGGGTTCACTTTTCCTGCCTTCACGTCCTCAGCCATCTTGTTGATCGCCTTTAGAATCTCCCAGCGACCACTATAGCTTAGCGCCAGGTTCAGAATCATACCTTTGTTATTCTTGGTTTGATCCATCGCCCATGCGAGGTTTTTCTGACAGTCTCCCGGTAGATTGGAGATCTCTCCTATCGTTGAAAGTTTTACCTGATTTTCCTGTAGTGTACCGACCTCAGCCTTCAGTGTACTCACAAGCAATTCCATCAAGCCATCTACTTCAGCTTTGGGCCTGTTCCAGTTTTCTGTTGAAAAAGCGTATAAGGTGAGGTACTTTATGCCAAGCTCTCCGCAGCCCTCCGTCACGTCTCTTACAGCTTGAACTGCATTGCGATGACCGAAAATTCGCAGCGCGCCTTTCTTTTTCGCCCAGCGTCCGTTACCATCCATGATAACGGCAATGTGTTTCGGCAAATTATTTAAGTCGATATGTTCTTTTAGAGAAGCCACAGGAGGCCAAAAGTAGTAAAAAGGGTATTGGGTTAAAAGCGCTGAAAGCGTTGTACTACTATTTGTATGGATTTTTAGGACAAGGGATGTCGTAAAACGTTCTTGTGATGCTGATACCTAGAAAATAGTAGACATCATTATCGTTCGGATTGCCATACTTAAAGTTTTTGTAGCGCTGATCACCGGCCGAAACGTTGTCGAGGTAATCAAAAAATGTTTTCCGAACACCAAACTCCAAACCGAAATACCACTTGGGTGTATATACATACTTAATGCCCACACCAAACGGAATCACCGCCTGCACGTTACTGTACTCAGCTGTCTTCTCGGCATTGCCCGAAAAACTGAACAACCCAAGACCACCAAAAAGATATGGAGTAAAACGAACAAAACGTTTGGTATCACGCCAGTTTAAAAAATGATACTCCATTACCGTAGAAGCCTCCATGACGAACAGGTCGAATGAAGCATCGCGCCTTGACGCGAAAGCATCGATTGGTTTTTCGGAAGCACTCAACTGGCCCCCCGTGAGCGCTGCACGGAAGCTGACAACATTGCTGAGGTTGGAGCGATAGAAGGCTGTTACTGCCGGCCTTGAATATTTAAAGTTGTACGTTCTTACCAGATCTCCGGTATAGTTGAATGTTCCTATTCCAAATCCTACTTCGGAGCGTTGAGCCAAGGCTGTTACTGCACTTAGCAAAATTATTCCAACTACTATAGACAACCGGCTGGCAAAAATCATCATCTGAATTTAGCTCTATGGAAAGATTTACCTAGTATATATGTAAGCTTTATCGATGTCACCATAAATATATCTTTGTCATTCTTGCTACCTCTCATGTTTGTATTGCCTTTGGCATCGGTATATTCTTCACCGTAGCCAGACACCACATTATAAGATTGCCCGTCTCTACCAACATACGTATGATCGCCCGGCAATATTTCACCGGTTCGATAAGACATCGCTTTCGCAAGTTCGTTGTTACCAAATACGCCCAGATCTACATAGCTCTTGCTTACATCATCGATGTAGTCTGTGAACAAGTATCTGAACCCGATCTCTGCAGAAAGGTCAAGCACTTCGTTGAGTCTAAAACGCGCGCCAATACCAAATGGTATAGAGATCTGAATTCTTTTATAAGGTTTTATTCCGTAGTTGGCGTCACCTTCCTGAAGTGTAGAGTGTTGACCCTCGGTGCCGAGCGGCTGAAGATCTACCCACTTACCCGCTTCAGGCAATGGATTACCCTGCAGATCAGTGTCTGGCGCCTGAGCCTGCGGGTTGTGATGGAATACTGCGAGACCTGCAAACACATATGGAGTCCACGCAACACGACTGATGTACGTTGCCTGGTTTTCAAACAAGTCCATGCTGGCAACAACCGAAAGTTCTTTTATGCGATTACGGAAAGAAAGATTTCTCTTGAATCGATAGATACCATTATCAAGATCACCTGGATCTGCAGACTCAATGTCAGCACCTTTTAACGTTCCATACATGAAGGAAGCTGTCAGTGTATAACGTGGTCCAAAGCGATGTGCAAAGGAAAGACCTATAGCAGGTCGTGTAAATGAAATGTCAGTACTGAAACGATTTGGTTTTGGCGATAGGTCTCCGTAGTAATTCAAAGCGTTGATGGAAACACCAACCATGCTATACACTTTTTCTTTACCGAACCAGGATTTACGACCGCGGTAAGTCATCATTCGCTTGTTATTTCTCTTGATTGACCGGCGGTTCATTTGGGCAATGGCGTCCTCCGCTCCGAGCGCGAATACGAATGTGATTAAGACCAAGAATAGCTTTCTCATGAATAAGTCTATAGATCAGTGAATTACAAAAGTAAATATTAATTCCGAATGTCTAACCCCCAGTTTAGTTTTTGACGAAGCGTTTTGAAGTAATGTTGACCCTCTAATTGTATCAGTTTTACCTTAAAATCGGCTTTTGATACCCTTAATTTAATGGTTGCATCAACAGAAGCCACACGTGAATCGAGTGATACTAAAAATTTTTTGCTTCTTCCTTCAACACCAAAAGTAATTTCAGATTCATCGGCCACTACAATGGGGCGAACCGTAAGATTATGCGGACTAACAGGTGTTATTACAAAATTACCCGAACGTGGAAATATCAATGGACCACCACAACTTAATGAGTAACCGGTTGAGCCGGTTGGTGTTGCTACTATAATTCCGTCTGCCCAATACGAATTTAAAAACTCACCGTCAATATAGGTATGGATGGTGATCATCGAAGAACTGTCTTTCTTTACAATGGTAACATCGTTCAACGCGAAGTTGAGATTGCCGAACACATCCTGATTGGTCTCGAGCTTCAACACAGAACGCAAATCAATTTTGTAATTGCCTTCGCATACTTTCGTTACCGCCTGCTCTACTTCTTCTTTGCTGTTGGTTGCCAGAAAGCCCAGGCGCCCCGTATTTATACCCAGCACCGGAATTTCTTCTTTACCTATATGCGTTACTGAATCCAACAACGTGCCATCACCACCAACACTCACCATGGCGGTGACACCGGTAAGCGGATCGCCCGTGTTGAAAGTATCGAACTTGATATTTTTAAAACCCGGAGTACGGAGGTACTTGCTGAATTTTTCTGAAACCAGGATCTCGGAATTGTACTGCTGCAAGACTTCAAAAATACGGGCAATAAAGGGTGCTGTCTGGCGATTGAATTCCTTTCCATGTACAGCAATGCGCATGACGTTCTGGTTTAAGTTTTCGTGTGAAGTCTTCTTTTCATCTTAAAGATAGAAACGCCAGACAACGGAACAAAAACTTAGCGATGCTTAATGCAACGCAATCGTTACTTTTATTTCAAAACTTTGTGATTAGTCTTTCTTCAGGAGTAAAGAAGCCCATGTTTCGCGCTCATCGCGACTGACTTCTTTTAAATTATAGGTTGAGCCTTCTTTTAGCAGGTCCGCTATATCATGCGTATAAAATCCGCTTAATAAAAGTAAACCTCCCGGAACGAGATACTCCTGGTATAGCTTTATCTCTTCCAGCAAAACGTTCTTGTTGATGTTTGCCAGAACGATGTCGAACGTACCGCTGATATTTACTTCGCTGAGTTTACCTTGCTGCAGAGAGATGTTGTTACAATTATTTACTTCAATATTCTCCTGGCCGTTAACAACGCTCCACTCATCAATATCAAATGCTACAACTTCTTTTGCACCACGCTTCGATGCCATGATGGAAAGTATAGCGGTTCCACAACCAGCATCCATTACTCGTTTGTCTTGATGATCAATATCCATCTGCGCCTTCACCATCAGGTATGTGGTTTGGTGATGACCTGTTCCGAACGACATCTTCGGAGTGATTGTAATTACATAGGGATATTCTTTGTCGATCTTGTGGAACTCGGCACGGATCAAACATCTGTCATCAACAATAATGGGTTGATAACTTTTCTCCCACTCTTCATTCCAGTTTTGTTTCTCGATACGATCCTGGTAAAAAATGAGTGGAGTCTGATCGCTATACCGGTCTTTTATATACTGCAGTTGTTCCTTATCAAACTTCTCCAGTTCAACATACGCTTCGAACCCTTTATCTGTTTCCATAAAAGTATCGAAGCCCGCCTCCGCGATCTCGGCCATCAGGATTTCAGCAAAATCAGAATTGCAAATTACTTGGAGGCGGGTATAGTACATAGTTGAAAAATCGAGTTACGCGCCTTTGATAACTTCTGTAAATTCTCTTGACTTCAGTGATGCTCCACCTACAAGACCGCCATCTACATCGGGGCAAGCGAAAAGCTCTTTTGCGTTGGCAGCGTTAACACTACCTCCGTATAAAATGGCAACTGCATCTGCAACGGACTGGCCATACTTTGAAGCAATGTGTTTACGGATCACTTCGTGCATATCCTGCGCCTGTTGTGCCGAAGCTGTTTTACCAGTACCAATGGCCCACACTGGTTCATAAGCAATCACAATTGTTTTTATAACATCACCACTCAGGTGGAATAAACTTTCTTCAACTTGTTTTTTTACGAGCGCTTCGTGTTCGTTGCTCTCGCGTACTTCAAGCGGCTCACCGCAGCAGTAGATCGGAATCAAACCATGCTTCAGCGCTACATCAACTTTCTTCGCCAGTAATTTTCCATCTTCACCAAAGTACTGTCTGCGCTCACTGTGACCCAGAATAACATACGGTACTCCGAGTGATTTCAGCATAGGAGCCGATACTTCACCGGTATATGCACCAGACTCATGCTCGCTGCAGTTCTGCGCACCTATAGCTATACGGTTGTTGTTACCTAATTGGTTTTTGATGGGTAACAGGTACGGAAACGGAACACAAAAAATTACTTTTACATCACCCTTTACTTCATCGGCAACCATACCTGTTATTTCAGACGCAAGTATATTTGCTTCTTCGAGTGTCTTGTTCATCTTCCAGTTACCGGCTACAATTTTCTGGCGCATAGTGTTTTGATATTAAGGTTGAATTTTTTCTAAAGGCTCCAAAGATAGGATTAGAAAGCTTAAAGTTAAAAGCAGAAGTATAAAGCTTCCGTTTCTATCTTCTCTCGGGTTTATAGTGCGACTCTTTAAAGAGTTGCTGTGCATTGGCCGTGTTCATAAGCTGAGGCAGTGTTACATCCGGATGCGACTCCATATATTTATTCACGATGCGCCAGCCTACCCATTGTCCTATTCGTCCCGGACACTTTTCACCAACTTGGATCGTAACGGGGCGCTCGCCCAGGTAATCTTTTTTTACAACGTGACTTGTTGCAAACAACACGTTACTCTCTATGAAGCGCGCCCAGATCAAATCTTCATTCGCGCGCGAGCCTCTTATTTCTTCAGGAGTATACCATATCAATGTACTGTCGGGTGTACAGGGCAGCATGTGCTTGGCAAAGTAAAATGCTTTGCCATACGCTACCATATCAGCCAGCACCGTTTTATCCTTCATATCGGTTCTGTTGAACTTGCCATCTATACCATAGATAAGCATAGCCGATGGAAGGATATCATCGGGATCGTACTTCCGTAATATATAGTTATATACATTCTTCGGGCGATACTTGGCGCCTCGGCCCAAATAAAAATCAAGACTTACAATAATGAGCGAGTCTGTTACGAGCATATCCGTATCAAGGCCGGTAATTATAGTTTGGATACGCGGGGGCGTAAAGTCAGGATAATAATATTTTACATTGGAGAACGCTGCTTCAAACTCAGCTTTCAATCCGGAGCCGTCACCAAATACACGTTTTGTTTCAGACAATAATGTATCGAAGTGGGGGTTGTTAAATCGGCCGTATAGCTCATCAAGAAAAACAGAGTCGCCCGGGTATTCGGTTCTTCTGAACATATAGTCGCGGATCAGCGGTTGCTTTGTAAAGAACGCTACCAGGGCATCTTTACTTTTTATATTCACGATGGAGTCCTGAAGCTGCTCGAGTGTTACCGTTACTTTACTGCCGGATATTTCCGGTTTAAAGACACATTCGTCCTGCTCATCCTTTGTACAACCGGCTGCCACGAGTATAAGCAATACAGCAGCGAGCAATGATCTGTTCATGTGTTTACGTTCTTAATTTGCTGCGAAGATCGAATTTTTTACAACATGAAGAACAACGGGTAAGCTTTCGCTTTATTTCGCATCAAACGTTAATACATCGGCAGGAGTACTTTTGGTAAGACGAAGGCTCTTTACCTTACCGAGCACCGTTACGTGCACCAGGTTCGATTGATCCTCATGCGTTTCCATAATGATGTTGTTCATCACCTGGATCGCCTTCCATTTTTTAACGTTGCTCACTTCAATGAAAAAAATAAAGGCTTCTCCTTCTTTCTCGTGACCGAGGTATTTTATCTTCTGTGCTTTTTTATCGAGCGCTATTTTCAAATGTTCTTCCAGGTAAGGCGTCATGATCTGATCCAGGGTAACGCCTTTTGGCTCCGTGATATCAAGCTCGGGTTGATTCAGTCTGTTGCGCATGGTTAGTTCGAGGTCGTCAATAAACACACGCATCATAATCTCCAGCGCTTTGTCCTTTTCATCGTACTCTATTTCAGTTACTGAAACGTGAAGCGGGTGC
>CAMLLI010000166.1 GCA_946480685.1 uncultured Flammeovirgaceae bacterium
CAGAATTGTTCGAAGCTCGTAACCCTTCCAACCCTGCGGTTGTAAGTGAGATCGATGGTGTTGTTACTTACGGAGGTATCAAGCGTGGTAACCGTGAGATCTTCATCGAATCACGCGATGGTGTACAGAAGCGTTACTTAGTGCCGCTGTCTAAACACATCCTCGTTCAGGATAACGACTTTGTGAAAGCAGGTCAGCCATTGTCAGATGGTTCTATTACTCCTTCTGATATTCTTTCGATCAAAGGTCCTACTGCTGTGCAGGAATATCTTGTGAACGAGATTCAGGAAGTATACCGTCTGCAAGGTGTGAAGATCAACGATAAACACATCGAGGCTATCGTAAGCCAGATGATGCAGAAGGTTGAAATCATCGATCCGGGAGATACAAGCTTCCTGCCGGGTGAGTATGTAGATAAACTTCAGTTCAGAGAAGATAATGACCAGATCCTTGACAAGAAGGTTGTGGTAGAGGCTGGTGACTCACAGACATTAAAACCTGGTCAGATCATCACAGCACGTGAACTGAGAGACGAGAACTCAATCCTGCGCAGAAAAGATCAGAAACTGGTTGAAGTTCGAGATGCACTCGCTGCGGTGTCAAGACCAACGCTTCAGGGTATTACCCAGGCATCGTTGAAAACAGAAAGCTGGTTGTCTGCAGCGTCCTTCCAGGAAACTACCAAGGTACTCAGCGAAGCTGCGATCCGAGGTAAAACTGACTGGTTGAATGGTTTGAAAGAAAACGTAATTGTTGGTCACTTGATACCTGCAGGTACAGGTCAACGCAGATTTAGCGATCTGATTGTGACGCACAAAAACGAGTATAACACATTGGTAAACGCTCCGGAGAGAACTCGCGATCGCGAGAAAGAACTTCAGGATTAACATTACCATGAAATAAAACAATCTGCGGATGTGCCTTGTGGCCATCCGCATTTTGCTTATAGGGTATAAGGATGGCCTGAAGATTTAAGGGCAAATCGTTAGAAATCCAAGGAAGAATATGGCAGACGAAAAAAATAAACAAGCACCTAATCAGAACCAGATCAACATTGAGCTTTCAGAAGAGATTGCTGAAGGTATTTATTCGAACCTGGCGATGATAGCTCACTCGAACAGTGAGTTTGTAATTGATTTTATACGCCTGATGCCCGGTGTGCCCAAGGCAAAAGTGAAATCCCGAATCGTTATTACTCCGGAACATGCCAAACGCTTTTTATTGGCTTTGAAGGATAATATAGATAAGTACGAGGCTAGCTTCGGTCCCATAAAAAGAACGGAAGATATGCCGAAGTTTCCCATGAATTTTGGGGGAACAGTGGGAGAAGCCTAGTATTTTAAAAGAAACAGGAGCCGGTAATTCTTTAAAATCGTGCTGAAAGCTGCATTTAACTGTTTATTAATGCTTATTCTGCTAAAAATAATCTAACATGACTTTGCAAGCTGTATTACTTTAAATACCTTTGCAGTCCTAATTTTTGAAAGGTTTATAAAAAGAAATATAAATGCCTACCATTCAACAACTTGTAAGAAAAGGGCGTAAGAAACTGGAGTTTAAATCAAAATCTCCGGCCCTTGATTCTTGCCCACAGAAGCGCGGAGTATGTACACGTGTGTACACAACAACTCCTAAAAAGCCTAACTCTGCCATGCGTAAAGTAGCTCGTGTTCGCTTAGTAAGCGGCAAAGAGGTGAACGCATACATCATGGGTGAAGGCCACAACCTGCAAGAGCACTCTATCGTGCTGATTCGTGGTGGTCGTGTAAAAGATCTTCCCGGTGTTCGTTACCACATCATCCGTGGTGCATTGGATACTGCAGGTGTGAATGGTCGTAAACAAAGCCGTTCTAAATATGGTGCTAAACGTCCTAAGCCAGGTGCAGCAGCTCCTGCAGGTAAAGGTGCACCGGCAAAAGGTAAAAAATAACAGGATAGAGCCATGAGAAAGACAAAACCTAAAAAGAGATATCTTCTTCCTGATCCGAAGTTCAACGATACACTTGTAACCAAGTTCGTGAACTACCTGATGGAACAGGGCAAGAAAAGCGTTGCCTATGGTATTTTCTATGACGCAGTTGCATTGGTTGAAAAGAAGACTAATGAGAGCGGTCTGGAAGTATGGAAGCGCGCTATGAACAACCTGATGCCTTCTGTAGAAGTGAAAAGTAGACGTGTAGGTGGTGCTACTTTCCAGGTTCCGGTTGAAATTCGTCCGGAGCGTAAAATAAACCTTAGCATCAAATGGTTGATTGACTACTCAAGACTTCGTGGTGAAAAAACCATGATGGATAAGCTTGCTGCTGAAATCATCGCTGCTTCAAAAGGCGAAGGTGCTGCTATCAAAAAGAAAGATGATACACATCGTATGGCAGAAGCTAACAAGGCATTTTCACATTTCAGATTCTAATTTAGAGGAACCAGGTAATGTCTAGAGATTTAAAATACACCAGAAACATTGGTATCGCTGCTCACATCGATGCTGGTAAAACAACAACTACAGAGCGTATTCTGTACTATGCCGGTGTTAACCACAAGATCGGTGAAGTACACGAAGGTGCTGCTACCATGGACTGGATGGCACAGGAGCAGGAAAGAGGTATTACCATTACTTCTGCTGCTACTACCGTTTTCTGGAATTATAGAAGTAACAAGTATAACGTAAACATCATCGATACGCCTGGTCACGTTGACTTTACCGTTGAGGTAAACCGTTCTTTGCGTGTATTAGATGGTCTGGTGTTTTTGTTTAGTGCTGTTGATGGTGTTGAGCCTCAATCAGAGACTAACTGGCGCCTGGCTGATAACTACAAAGTAGCTCGTATCGGTTTCGTTAATAAAATGGACCGCGCTGGTTCAGACTTCCTCGGAGTTTGCAAACAGGTAAAAGAAAAACTCGGTAGCCATGCTGTTGCTCTTCAATTACCTATCGGTTCTGAAGATAACTTCCGTGGTGTTGTTGATCTTGTAAACAACCGTGGTATCATTTGGAATGAGCACGATAAAGGTATGACATACGAAGTTGTACCGATTCCGGATGATATGAAAGATGAAGTACTCGAATACAGAGAGAAGCTTCTTGAAGCTGTTGCTGAATTTGACGAATCATTGATGGAGAAATTCTTCGAAGATCCTAACTCGATCTCTGAAGCAGAAATATTAACAGCGCTTCGCAAGGCTACTATAGCTATGAAGGTTGTTCCGATGGTTTGTGGATCATCTTTCAAAAACAAAGGTGTTCAAACCATGCTGGACTATGTGATGGAACTTCTTCCTTCACCGCTTGATAAAGACAACATTGTAGGTACTAATCCGGATAACGATGAAGAAGTTGTTATCAGACCGGATGAGAAAGAACCTTTCGCAGCGCTTGCATTTAAGATCGCTACTGACCCATTCGTAGGTCGTCTGTGTTTCGTACGTGCTTATTCAGGTATTCTTGAATCTGGTTCGTATGTATACAATACGCGCTCTGAAGCAAAAGAACGTATTTCTCGCGTATTCCAGATGCACGCTAACAAGCAAAATCAGATCGAAAGACTTGTTGCTGGTGATATCGGTGCGGTAGTAGGCTTCAAAGACATCAAGACTGGCGATACACTTTGCGATGAAAAACGTAAAGTTGTTCTCGAATCAATGGTGTTCCCGGAGCCAGTTATCGGTTATGCAATTGAGCCTAAGAAACAGGCTGACGTTGATAAACTTGGTATGGCAATCGCGAAACTGGTTGAAGAAGATCCAACACTTCGCGTTAACACAGATCAGGAAACAGGTCAGACGATCCTGCGTGGTATGGGTGAACTTCACCTTGAAATTATCATCGATCGCCTGAAGCGTGAGTTCAAAGTTGAAATCAACCAGGGTGCTCCTCAGGTTGCTTACAAAGAAGCTCTCACGAAAACTGTTGAACATAAAGAAGTTTATAAGAAGCAGACTGGTGGTCGCGGTAAATTTGCCGATATCGTATTTGAGATCGGACCTCGCGAACTGAAAGAGGGAGACAAAGAGGGACTGGAGTTTGTGAACGATATCGTAGGTGGTGTTATTCCTCGCGAATTCATCCAACCTGTACAGAAAGGTTTCGAAAGCGCCATGTCTAACGGACCTTTGGCTGGATATCCGATCGACTCAATGAGAGTTCGTCTGTTCCACGGTTCTTACCACGATGTGGACTCTGACGCTCTGTCGTTCGAATTGGCTGCTCGTCTTGGCTTCAAAGAAGCTGCTGCGAAGTGTGCTCCTCAATTACTTGAACCAATCATGTCTGTGGAAGTAACGAGCCCGGATGAGTATACAGGTTCTGTAACAGGGGATCTTAACAGAAGACGCGGTGTTATGAAAGGTATGGACACTCGTGCAGGTGCTCAATTGATCAGAGCAGATGTTCCGCTGAAAGAACTCTTCGGTTATATCACTGATTTGAGAACACTTACTTCAGGTCGTGCTTCTGCATCCCTGACGTTCTCACACTATGCACCGGTTCCTAAGAACCTTGCCGATAAAGTAGTTGAAGAAGTAAAAGGCGCTCTTGCCGCTAAGTAATAAACATCTAAAAGGCGTTTAGATCATGAATCAGAAAATAAGAATAAAACTCAAGTCTTACGATCACAACTTGGTTGACAAATCATCTGAGAAAATCGTAAGAGCAGTAAAGGCAACCGGTGCAGTAGTAAGCGGTCCTATACCATTACCAACCGAGAAAGAGAAATTTACTGTACTCCGTTCTCCACACGTAAACAAAAAGTCTCGTGAGCAGTTTCAACTTTGCACATACAAGCGCCTCGTTGATATCTACTCTAACAGCGCTAAAACTGTAGATGCTTTGATGAAGCTCGAACTCCCTAGCGGTGTTGACGTTGAGATCAAAGTATAGTTAAAGAATACTTAAAGCTTAAAGGAAGCTGCTTCGAAAGAGGTAGCTTCTTTTATTT
This sequence comes from uncultured Flammeovirgaceae bacterium, assembly GCA_946480685.1. The sequence goes on from CAMLLI010000166.1 coordinate 4,932, forward strand.
TATACCTATATACTTTGTAGAGAATACTTATTGGATGCTGCCAACGAAATTGTGATAGTCTTCCGGAGTGTCCAAATCAATGGAGCCTTCCGGGAACGGAATTAATTCGGTTAGTGCTTCATGTTTTTGAATGATCTTCTTCGCTCCGTGAGCATCATCCATATTGAGTAGCTCAGGAAATATAGTTTGGTCAAACAACGCAGGTACTCCCGGGGAACCGGAGTAGAACGATGCTATAATTGCTTTCCCGCTAGTCTTATACTGTCCGACAATACTCTCCAGGTATGCCGTTGTTACAGCAGGCTGGTCACACACCAGTATAATAATAGCATCTGTAGTGCGCGATATTGAAAGTAAATGTTGTAGCCCGGTTTTCAGCGAGCTGCCCATTCCATTTTGCCACGCAGGGTTAACTATAGATTGAACGTTTGTATTTTTTAGAATGGCTGCATGTTGTTTTTCATTAGCACCCAGTACTACAACGGTGTGGCTAGGCTTCAACGCCTGCGCTGTAGTTACGATTCGTTCGAGTAGTGTTGTGCCTTGTATAGGAAGCAATTGTTTGGATTGTCCCATACGGGATGAAGCGCCTGCAGCGAGAATGATAATACCAATGTCCATTTCGATTACTCAAGAGGTTGGGCTGCTTCGAAATCTTTTTCACCGACAGTACCGCCTTCCGAAGAGTCAGAGTCAACCAGGATTTTCCAGGTGCCGCTTTCTTTACGAAGCACGACATGGAATTTACCATAGAAGCTTCTGCTTTCACCTTGCGCGTTGATAACAGTAGTTTTATATATACCAACCTCGAAAGCCTGGCTATCATTGGATATTCTCTCGAGGAAGCGAAGTTCAATAATGCGTTTTGTCTTTTGCTGAACAGAGCGCTTGTCGCCTTCTTCGTATTGTTTTTTATACTGCTCAAAACTTAATACAGTCTTTGAGTCACGGGGTGCGCGCACAAGATCGTGCGAATGCACTGCCATAAAACCTTTCGTATCGTAATTGTTAAAGGAAGTTATAAAAGGTTTCCAGACCTGATCATTAATTTGCTTCTGTGAATTCTGCGAATAACCCGTAACAGATATACCCAGTATAATAAACAGAAGAATGATTTTGTTCATATAAGTGGTGTGATGAATCACGAACTTTGTGCGGCACGTTCTTCCAACTCGTGCAGGTATACTTGCTTGAATACCTGGTCGCTGGCCGAGTCACGCTGGTGAATCGGACCGGTTCTATATTTTAAGAATCCTCCCGAACGATTGGCAAACTTACTCTGTATCTCGGCTATTATCGAAACAGCAATTTCATCCGGAGCTTCTGCCCCTATATCCAACCCTATAGGTGAATGGATACGGTGCATATCTTTTGACGAAAGTTCAATGCCTTCTTTCGAGAACTCGGTAAGCATTTTATCAAAGCGTTTACGCGGACCAAGTATACCTATATATGGAGTGTCTTTCCCTAAAAGTCTTTTCAATACATCACGATCGTACTCGTAGTTATGAGACATCAAGACACATGCTGTATAGGGTGTGATATGAAAATCACGATCCACAAAATCGCGATGACAAAGCGAAAGGTTGTCCGCAGTAGGGAAAAATAAAGGCGCTATATGCGCAACGCATTCATCCGTAATGGTTACTTCCCAACCTAATGATTTGGCAAGCTGACTCACGGGGCGCGCATCGAAACCTCCTCCGAAAATAATCAGTGATACAGATGGTTGGATCAGTTCGATAAAAACCTCTGTCTCGTTGCCTTGTGTAAAATATACTTTTGCTTCTGATTTTTTATATTCGAATAGTTTCTCAAGATCTACAGAAATAAGATGCTCCAGTTCTTCGTCTTTCAGATTATGAAGCTTGGTTGAGCCCGGGGTGATCAGTAACTTTTTTCCTATCTCTTCCTGGTTGGTGTGCGCAAATATAGTGGCCAACGCAACGGGAGCGTTCATCTTGATGATCGACTCGAAAAAACGTGTAGGGTTATCGTTGTCTGCAGGATCAACCGGTTCAATCAATACATCGATCACACCATTACAGCCTAAGCCTATTCCAAGATTTTGATTGCTCTCTTCACGTGTATCGTAGGTTACGGTAATAGGTTGTTTGTCGGTCATTACTTGTCGCGCTTTCCGTAAGGCATCTCCTTCCAGGCAGCCACCGCTGATGGAACCAACCCATTTGCCATCATCCATAATAAGCATGCGCGCTCCCGGACTTCTATACGATGATCCTCTCACTTTAACTACAGTAGCCAAAGCAGCTTTGCGCTTGGTGAAGTCTATCTTGTTGTATTCCTGTAGTATCGTTTTAAATTCCTTCATCACTATACATTTACTTGCGCACTACTTTATCGCCCGAGGTATGGGAGGCGATAGCTTTCCAGGTACCATTGCGTTTTATTAAGACATTAGATGACTGGTATATATATTCATAGTCACCATTGTCATCTTTACTTTGAATAACCCCCGTGCCTGAAACGATGGCCGTGTTATTCTCAAATATATCCAGCCTCTTGATATTGAACTTGAATGATTTGTATGATGGCTTGTTCTTCTTGATATAGGCGAGCTCTTCTTTCTTGCTCGACCATTCACCATCGGAACCAATCATCTTGAATTCATCCGCCAGAATTCTGTCCAATAACACCGTGTCCTGCTCGCGGTATGCTTTGGGCCACTCCACTTCCTTCAGGTAGCGCAGTGCTTTCTCATCGTCAGCTTTGGTTTGTCCAAAACTATACCATGCCGGTAACACGATTAAAAAGAACAGCAACAATTTCATAGTAACCTATATTACCGGGCGGTTTTTACTTCTTCCGGTTTAACGGCATCGCCTTTGTTGCCCCACGAGTTGCGCACGTAGTTCAACACATCACTCACTTCTTC
>CAMLLI010000167.1 GCA_946480685.1 uncultured Flammeovirgaceae bacterium
GCAATTTATCTTTAGCCCAGTTGAGATCTTCTTCTACCTGCGCCCATATCTCGGCTTCGGTACGTTGCTCGGGTTCATCCTGTGGTTGCGATGGTTCGAGTACAATCGGTGCATTCTCCCACAGTACAGCGATCTGGTAATAATATAGCGCCCGTATAAATCTTGCTTGTGCCAATATCTGGTCTTTCTTCGCTTCGTTGGTAAACTCTATTTCCGGTACATAGGCCAGCACCTGGTTTGCACGAAATATAGCTTTGTAGAAATCACGCCAGTGCCAGTTGTTACCATCCCAGAAATTATAGTTGTTATAGCGGAAGCGTGTCCAATCGGCAAGTTCCACCCACGGACTGGTACTATGTCCTTCATCCGATGACAGATCATAGCGGAAGTATATCCAGCGTGTCCAGGTAGAAGGTTTATAGAACATATTGTATACGGCATTGATACCCATCTCGGCATCCTTTTCCGTTTTCCATCCCTGGTCAACGGTTGGTGTATTCGGGTTATCAATGTCCAGCAAGTCTTCGCTGCAACTGAAGGTAATGGATACGAACAGTATGAGGAGTATATATAGTTTTAAGCTTTTCATAGCAGATTGACTTTAGGATCAGAAATTAAATTGAAGACCTACCAAAAATGTTTTCGCATTCGGGTAACGCACTTCATCGTGACCTCTGCGCCATATATCCGGTGCTGTAAAGTCAGGATCAAGACCGGTATATTTTGTGAACGTTAACAGGTTTTGTCCTGTAACATAAATGCGTGCACTGTTAAGTTTAACACGTTCGGTTATTGATTTCGGGAAATTATAGCCGAGGGTAACGTTACGCAGTCGGAAGTATGAACCGTTCTCGAGCCAGCGATCTGTGTCTCCGCGTGAGTTACGATCATCACCGTAGAGTAACCTTGGGAAATCGCTGTTTGGATTTTCCTGGAATGGCTCGCTTCCTTCTTCAAACACGAAGTAGTTCGAGTTATCATCGAAGCGTTCTACTGCTGCACGTGAGCCGTTATATACTTTCTGCCCAAATGATCCATACCATAGTGTGGACAGATCGAAGTTCTTATACTCGAGGTTCAGCACAAGACCGAGATCAAATTTAGGCCACGGGTTGCCCACGATCTGGCGGTCAGCATCGTTGATCTCACCGTTATCATCAAAATCCACATAGCGTATATCACCCGGCTTGGCATTCGGTTGAATAACTTTACCGGTTGAGTTTACGTGTGCCAGTACTTCTTCTTCACTGCGGAACAGACCATCGGTTTTGCGCAGGTAGAACATACCGATCGGTTCACCTATTTCAGTTTTTGTTATACCGCTTAGTATTTCTTCGTTACCGTAACCTAACTCCAGTACTTCATTGCGTACGGTAGAGAAGTTAGCCGTTACACTATAGCGGAGTCCGCTTGCGCGCTGTTCCTTCCAGGTAGTTGAGATCTCTATACCTTTGTTGCGTATACTCGCTGCGTTAACGAACGGATCGCCACCATCATTACCGGTAGATAATAATATAGGCATGGCTGTCAGTACATCTCGCGTAGTTGCCACGAAATACTCCATCGTAAAGGCAAGCTTGTTATTGAAGAGCGCTATATCTGTTCCGATGTTTACAACTTCTTTGGTTTCCCAGCGAAGATCTGCGTTTGCCAGTTTTACCTGTGTAGCGCCATTCACGATGTGTTGATCGCGGCCTAATGTAGCGATAACGGAAGAGTTGAGAAGAGACAGGTTATCCCAGTTACCAATGTTATAGATCGAAGAGCCGTAGAAGCTTCCTCCGTATCCGACCGTACGTCCTATACTGGAGTTACCAAGCTCCCCATAGTTGGCGCGAATCTTCAGATCATCTATAAACGGAACGTTGAAAAATTCTTCTCCGCTGATACGCCACGCAGCACTTACCGAAGGGAAATTACCCCAGCGATTGTTCTTCGCGAAACGCGATGATCCATCTCTGCGAATGGTACCGGTGAGGTAATATTTTTCATTGAACGAATAGTTGAAACGACCGAGGTATGAGATGAGTGCATCTTCGTTGTTGAAGCCGCCTGCCTCCGGATTGGTTGTTCCTGCATCGAGTACATCATAATATCTGCCGCCCACTTCAACCAGGTTGCGCTTTGTGCCGGAAATTCGATCATACTTCTGACGCTGGAAGGTTGTACCGATCACGGCATCGATGTGGTGCTTACCTATATCTTTATTCAGGTGAATGGTGTTCTCGATCAATGAGGAAACATATTCTGCTCGGAATTCATTTACAGCAGATGGATCGAACGGTTGATTCAATGTCCAGTTACCGACCTTGCGTATATATTTATAGTTTTCATTGCTGACTTCAAGACCAGCGTTGACTCTATATTTCAATACATCTTTCAAAAAGCTCAATTCGGCATACGCGTTTCCGCGCAAGCGCAGGTTCTGGTTGGTTGTTTCTTCCAGGGACTCACGTGCTATCGGGTTTACTCCGAATGTACGCGCTGCAGCTTCATCACCATAACCAAAACCTCCCGGGTGTGTAGGGTCATGCACCGGTATGGTTGGTAACATCCTCAGCATATCCCAGAACGGATTGGTAATAAGATCATCGGAATGACCATGTGATATAGAGAGGTTCTCTCCGATCTTAAATATACCACGCTTGCCTTCGGTGTTCACGCGGAAGCTATAGCGATCGAATGATGAACCTATACTGGTACCGGTGTTGCCAAAGTAATTTCCGGATACTAAATACGTACCGAATTCATTACCGCCCGAGAACGATAAGTTATAGTCGTGCGTTTGTGCTGTGCGGAATGTCTCACTCTGCCAGTCCGTATCTATACCTTCCGGGAATTGCTGATAGCCCTGATCGATCACCCACGGAAATTTTTCCACTTCAATAGCTTCGCGATAGGCCATCGTGTTATACTTCTTGAAATCTGCCGCACTCATGAATTCGTACTTCGGCAACGTCTGTACGCCATAGCGGCCGGAGAAATCTACTTTCAGTGGTCCTGATTTTCCTTTCTTGGTGGTGATGATGATCACACCGTTCGCTGCACGCGACCCATATATAGCAGCAGCGGACGCATCTTTCAGAATCTGGATAGACTCAACATCGGCTGCGTTGAAATCGCGCGTGGCAATGGTAGGTATACCGTCAATTACATAGAGCGGCTGGTTGTTCGAGAAGTTTCCGAGACCACGGATCTCGATCGTTGATTCACTTCCTGCACGACCACTGTTCCGTATATTTACCCCGGCAGCAAGTCCCTGCATCGCTTCTGCTACCGTAGTGGCTTGTACTTTGGCAAGGTCGCGGTTGTCGATAACCGATACAGCACCGGTGAGATCTTTCTTCTCCTGCTCGCCATATCCGATCACAACAATCTCCTGCATGGTAGTTACATCCTGCACGAGTTGTACCGGTATAGATGTTTGTGTACCTACGCGAACTTCCTGTGCTTTATACCCGATGAACGAGAAGACAAGCACTGCGTTCTCATCTGCTACCTGCAGGGTAAAATCTCCGTTAGAATCAGTAGCCGTACCGTTGGATGTGCCTTTCTCCAGCACATTTACTCCGGGCAATGGTTCACCGCCTTCATCTGTCACCGTACCGGTAATCTGTATAGCTACCGCGACCGGCTGAGACTTGCGTTCTGCTCTGGCAGTAACGGAAATGGTTTTATTAATGCGTTTGAATTCAATAGATGCTTTACCGGAAAGATCTTCCAGCACCTGGCGCAAAGATGCATCCTTGTAGTGCAGGTCGAACGATTTGTCTGACTCCAGTTGTGCTGAATAAGCAAATACAAATTTTGTTTTCGCTTCCAGCTCCTGGAATATGGTTGCCAGCGAAGCATCTTCCAGCGAAAGCGAAACTTTAATCTTATCCAGGCTCTGGCTATTGGTAGCCGCTGCAAAGCCAAGATTCATACAGATTACCTGTATGATAAAAAGGCGCAATGTGTACTTCGATATAAGCATGAACAGCTTACGTAAAAATTTCATAGGTTTGTTAAGGTTTGAGTTTTATCACTAATTCTCAGGCTGTAGTCCGGGGAAGCATCGGCCAAAATGTTTGTACCCGGACTATCTTTTTACTCTCAAGTTTATTGAGAGTCCGTATCGCTAAGGAGGATTCAATCGGATCGTTTCGGTCATATATTGTTTTGTTTGGGTTTGATGTCGCATCCCTTTCCCTGCATCATTACGCTCGTGCCTTTCTGTGTGCAGGTTATCTTGAGCATATACTCTATACTTTTCAGGATATTCGGTAGTGTCTCCTGCTTGTAGGTGGCGTTGATGGTGCAGTTGCCAAGCGCAGGGTTCTGGAAGGTTATATCTACATTATACCATGCCTCGAGTTGCTCGGCTGCTTCAGCCAGGGTAATGTTTTCGAAATGAAGGATGTTGTCTTTCCAGTCAACAAACGCCTGTACATCTACTTTCTTTTTGCTGATGGCTTCGTTGCCACTGGTAACTATAGCCTGCTGGTACGGTTCGAGTATAACATCTTTTACCAATGCGGTGTGCAGGCGTGATCCTACATTTACTTTACCTTCCACCAATGTGATCTCGGTAATTTTATCAGGCGATGTGCGCACGTTGAAGGATGTACCGAGTACCGTTGTATTGGCAGAAGCGGTATGTACTATAAATGGTTTTGAAGCATCGCGCGCCACCTGGAAATACGCTTCACCCTCCAGATATACTTCGCGTGTTGATGTCGTAAATTGTTCCGGGAATGTAAGTGTACTGTTGGCATTGAGAATTACCTGCGTGCCGTCCAGCAAGTCGATCTTTAGTTTTTGTCCGCGTGTTGTCTCAACCGTCTGCTGCTTCATCGCCATCGCTTCGGGCTTCACAACATCATCCTGTTTTTTGTAGATCAGGAAATAGAACGTTGCCATGAACAACGCCAGTGCCGCAGCCACCGAATACCACGGTGATACGAGATAGCGTCTTGCCGGCTCAGGCTCCTGCAATTTTTCAGAAAGCTTCATCCACAGCTCGTGCTTGATGCCTTCATCTTGAGACACGCGTTGTTCAGCTTCCGGATAGGATTCAAAAAATTCATCCAGCAGTTGTTTATCCGCGGCCGATGCCGTGCCGTTGATGTAGGCATCGAGCAATTTCCGGAATTGATGTTCGTCTATTTTCATGATCTAATGGGTAGTTGCACACGATTGTGTTATCCCCTATGCGTGATCAGAAAAAATTTTTAGACGTTGGAAAAATCAGAAGCTATCCAGGATGAAGGCCGTCAGCATCACCAGCTTGTCGATGGAAAGACGCAGCATACGCAGCGCTTTGGTGATTTGGTTCTCAACTGTTTTAGGCGAGATGTGAAGTTGCTCGGCAATTTTTTTATTGGGCAGTAACTCAAAACGACTCAGGTAAAAAATCTCGCGACACTTTTCCGGAAGTGTAGCCATGCCTTCTTCCAGCACCGATTGTAGTTCTGCCGCGTGAAGTGCTTCTTCCGTTTCGTTGGTTGTTGCTACAAGGTTTATGTGTTCGAGATGTTTTTTAGATATAGCACCGGAGCGCAAATGCATGAAGCATTGCAGTTTTACTGCCTGGTATAGATACGCTTGTATGTTGAGTATATTTCGGTCGCGACCTTTCTCCCACAGCGAGATGAGCACATCCTGCACCACATCTTTAGCAATGGTTTCATCTTCCAGTACGCGGTACGCGGCATGGTATAAGCGCTTCCAATGCCGATCAAACAATACCGAAAAAGCGCGTTGATCGCCCTGGCATATTAAGTCAAAAAGTACATGATCGTCTTTTTCCGCAAGCATAGTTTGATGGCAGTAAAGGGTTTGGGTTCGATATCTGCACAAACTTTTATCACAGGCGAAGTAATCGAAATGTTTCAATTGCCATCCTGCCACGAAATATTATTTTAAAAATAACGATTCCGGAAACGATCTCAACACTGAAATTATATTTATTTTCAGAATAATATTTCAGAAATCGTTTGTTACTTCAGGGCGATAAATTGTTTTGATATTATCGACTGACCTTGTACTATTGAGCTATTTCCGTGAATTTCTGAAATGAAGAACCCTCAGGCTACCATCCGCGACCTTGCTATTAAACTGAACATTTCCATCTCAACCGTTTCGCGCGCGCTCCGTAATGCTCCGGATGTAAATCCTGAAACCAAAAAAGCTGTACTCGAACTTGCCAAGCAACTGCACTATGAACCGAATCGTGTAGCACAAAGTCTGCGCATAAAAAAAACAAATACAATTGGTGTAGTTGTACCGGAAATTGCCATGCACTTCTTCTCCTCTACCATCAGTGGTATACAGGAGTACGCAGCGAAACATGACTATAGCATTATGATCTGTCAGTCGATGGAATCGCTGCGAACTGAGAAATCAAATATACACATGCTGGTGTCGAACCGCGTGGATGGTTTACTGATCTCGCTGTCGAGCCAGACTAAAAATGTAGAGCACCTCGAACATTTACTCGCCAAGCAAATACCGATTGTATTGTTCGATCGTGTTACCAGCGAGCTCGATGTCTCAAAAGTTGTAGTGGATGATTACAACGGTGGCTTTAAAGCTGCTGAACATTTGATCCGCACGGGATGTAAACGCATTGCTTTTATCGGTGGGCCGGAAACACTATATGTAAGTGATCAACGCTTGCGCGGATATCGCGATGCTATACGCAACTATAATATAGAGCTTTACGAAGACCTGATTATTCACTGTAAAGATCTGCATACTGATCCTACAGCTGCTACGCATAAACTACTGGATTTACCGCAACGTCCTGATGCTATATTTTGCATGAACGACCCGGTAGCTATACTTGCCATGCAAGTGCTGAAAGAAAAAGGTGTGCGTATACCCGATGAAATATCGCTCGTAGGATTTACCAACGAACCGGTATCACAATTCATCGAACCTTCGCTAACTACTGTAGCACAACCCGCTTACCACATGGGACAAACCGCTGCGAAACTCTTCATCCAGCAAGTGGAAAACAAACAGGAGTTTAAGCCGATTACGAAGATTCTGCCCACGGAGCTGATCGTGCGAAATAGCACGAAGCGTGTTTAGGTGTGTACGTGGGTACGTGTGTGAGTTGTGTTAAGGTGTTGGTGTGTTGAGGTGTTGATGTTAGCTATAGTATAATTCTTTGTGAAGCTTCGTGTCTTCTTTGTGTGCTTTGTGCAATTGGATTTTTTTCCGGATAACTATTAACGGATAACGATTAACTTCTAACCGTTAACTATATTTGACTATAACTTATTCTACTAAAATGGCAAAAGGCTTACTCATTGACATGGATGGCGTTGTATACGGTGGTGATATACTTATACCGGGTGCTGACGAATTTATAGCCATGTTACTTAAAAAAGATATACCCTTCATGTTTATGACGAATAACAGTCAGCGTACGCGCACGGAAGCTGTACGCAAACTGAAGAAGCTGGGTATAAACGTGGATGAAAAACATATCTATACCAGTGCAATGGCAACGGGTAAATTTCTGGCCGGACAAATTCCCAATGGTTCTGCTTATGTACTCGGTGAAGGTGGTCTGCTCACAAGCTTGCATGAAAATGGTATATCGCTCGTAGAGACTGATCCTGATTTTGTTGTGCTGGGTGAAGGCCGAAACTTTACGCTCGAAATGGTGCAGCGTGCGGTTGATATGATTCTGGCAGGTGCGAAGTTTATTACTACTAACCGTGATCCCTCTCCTAAAAAGGCCGGATGGGCTAACCTCGGTATAGCAGCGACTACTGCGATGATTGAAGAAGCTTCGGGTATAAAAGCTTTTGTGATCGGTAAAC
>CAMLLI010000168.1 GCA_946480685.1 uncultured Flammeovirgaceae bacterium
CACACACGGTATATCACGCTTGCGACACGCCCACGCACTGATCGGTTCGAAGTCGTTTATCACCAAGTCGTATTTCTCAACCGGAAACTTCTTGATCTCCTTATATACTTCTTTGGAACTGTTCTGTTTAAAGGTCCGGAGAAAATCTATACCCCCGCTTTTCCCGAAGAAGAAACTGAGCCCTTTGGATTTATACTTTACCGGATACGTCAATTTTATATCAGCCTGGGCACCACTGATAAACAGATCGAGGTCTCCATACTGTTGCAGAATCGGAATAACATCTTCCGCGCGGGCCAGGTGACCGTTACCTGTACCTTGAATAGCAAATAGAATTTTCACTTTTTAACCGTTAAGAATTCGTTGACAAGGTCGCGAAAAATTTCATCGTTATCGAGCCTGTCACCTCTAAATCGTTTCGGTAATTTTATAGCCTGGGCAACTTTATCTTCAGCATACCGGTAAATCCGCCAGTTCATACCATCGTACTCCAGACATGAAAGGTTTTCAATCCAGTCGCCCGAGTTCAGGTATATTACTTCACCTTTGTCTGTTGCTATTCTTTTTATTTCCGGGTGATGGATATGCCCGCACACTACATAGTCGTACCGGTTTTCAATCGCTATATCTCCGGCAGTTTTTTCGAAGTCATTAATAAACTTCACAGCCGACTTCACACTATCTTTCACGCGCTTGGAGAGCGATATCTTTTCTCTTCCCAGTTTCAGCAGGCACCAGTTAACGAGGGTATTGATCAGGATTAATGTATCATAACCAATCGCACCCAACTTGGCAAGCCACTTGGAGTATTGCATGGTAACATCAAACACATCGCCATGAAAAACCCACGCGCGTTTGCCGTTCAGCTTCAATACAACTTTATTATCGATAACAAATGAACCAAGCCGGAAGCCTGCAAACTTACGCAGCATTTCATCGTGGTTGCCGGTAAGGTATATTACCTTGGTATTTTTGGCGAGGAGTCCCATGATGTGTTTAACCACCTGCATGTGCGACTTGGGCCAGTAGCGTTTGCTGAACTGCCACATGTCGATGATGTCGCCATTGAGTATAATTTTCTTAGGCTTGATGGTTTTGAGATAACGCAACAACTCTTCCGCATGACAACCATAGGTGCCAAGGTGTATATCTGATAAAATGACGAGTTCCAGTTCTCGTTTCTTTTTCTTGCCCATTGGTTGTAAATAATGATTCCCCAAGACACAGATGTCTCTCGGGGAATCCCCAAACCTATGAAGAAGTTCTTTGATGTAAAGGTAAAGGGAGCGTGTGAACTGAATTGACTTTGGTTGTTATGAAATTGTTAACATGACCTTCCGGTGAATATAAATCCATGACGCAAAGCACACAAAGAAGGCACGGAGTAACACAAAGGGATTTTTTTTTGACCCTTTGCATCTTTAGTAATGCCATTGGATTTTCAAACCCAATGTATATAGGTATATCTCTGATACCTTGTAATGTATACCTTATAATGACTCACCGTCATCGTCCGCCTGCTTTCTCCACGAGTAACTTTTCACATACAACGTGACTCAGTACCTCGCGATGTTTTTTCAAATACGAGATGGTCATGCTTCCGTCATACTTTTCGATGGATTCTATTTTGATGACTACTCCGAGGTGGAGTTTCTTGCTGTTTAAAAATATCAGGAAGTCTTCGGATGAATTTGTCAGTGCCGAGAGCTTTAGGGTATCGCCCGGCTTGCAGTCCGAAAGTTTTTGATAGGCCTTCCAAACGATCTTTCCATTCTTATCGGGAATCGGTGAGCCATGCGGATCAACTGTAGGATTACCCAACAGTTCATCCATACGATCGAAGAAAGCCGGTGATTGGATATGCTCGATCTGTTCGGCTATTTCATGCACTACCTCCCAGCCAAATCCCATTTTCTCAACTAAGAACATTTCGGTGAGCCTGTGCTTTCGGATAACCAGCGCAGCCTCGCGTTTACCTTTGGCTGTAAGCGAAATGGGTTTATACTTTTCATAGTTTACAAGGCCTTGTTTGCACAGGTTGCGCACCATGCTGTTAACCGTGGGTGTACTCACCTGCAGTATATTTCCGAGGTCGGTTGCACTGATCTCTCCCTGCTCATTAGCGAGGTTAAACAAGGCTTTCAGGTAGTTCTCTTCTGTTTGCGAAGCCATTAACTCAATCCGTTAATCGTCAAAGATATAAAAGATTTTACATCATAATAATTTGTTAGATCAATCTAACTTTATAATTTTATAACTATAAAACATAAATAAAGTTGAATGAAAATAAATATTTTTACTACTCTTATAATTATAGGGCACATCCACGCCTTTGGACAGACGGGCATTATTTCCGGAAAAGTAACCGAACAGGGGCAGCCTGTGCCGTTTGTCAGTGTTGTTGTGAAAGGATCGTCTCTCGCAGATGTTACGAATGAGTCCGGTATATATACTCTTCGAAATGTTCCGTTTGGTCACTATACCGTTACAACATCTGCCGTGGGCTATGAACCGCAGAGCCGTGAGGTTTCGCTCTCTGAAATAAACGCATCTGTTACGCTGGATTTCGTATTGAAAGAGTCTGTATCTGAATTGCAGGAAGTCGTTATATCCGGTACGATGAAAGAAGTTAGCCGCATGGACAGTCCGGTGCCGGTGGAAGTATATACTGCGGCATTCTTCAAAGCCAACCCCACTCCTTCGCTCTTCGAATCGTTGCAAAATGTAAATGGTGTACGGCCGCAGCTTAACTGTAATGTCTGCAATACGGGCGATATCCATATCAACGGACTCGAAGGTCCCTATACCATGATCCTGATTGACGGTATGCCTATTGTAAGTGGACTTTCCACCGTATACGGTCTCACCGGTATACCGCAGGCGTTGATTGAGCGTATGGAAATTGTGAAAGGTCCTGCCTCCACGCTCTATGGTTCGGAAGCTGTCGGTGGATTGATCAACGTTATCACCAAGAATCCTGCGCGGGCGCCTATCCTGTCCGTTGACGTAATGGCATCATCGTGGGCTGAGGTCAATACTGATATTGGCGTTAAATTCAATCACGGTGATAAAGCACAGAGTCTGCTGGGTATAAATTACTTTAATTATCAAAACCCGGTCGATAACAATCACGATGGCTTTACCGATGTTACGCTGCAAAACAGAATTTCAGTTTTCAACAAATGGAATGTACTGCGAGAGAATAACAAAACATTATCTGTAGCGGCCCGGTATAATTATGAAGACCGCTGGGGTGGTGACATGCGATGGACACCTAAATACCGCGGGGGCGACAAGATTTATGGCGAAAGTATATATACCAGTCGCTGGGAAACTTTTGGCGTTTACCAGTTGCCCGTGAAGGAAGCTATAAATTTTCAATTCAGCGCCAATGGGCATAATCAGAATTCATTCTATGGTACAACGTCTTACGATGCCGGTCAATATATAGCCTTTGGACAATTAACGTGGAACCGGCAACTCGGGCAGCGGCATGATGTGTTGCTCGGTACAGCCTACCGGTATACCTATTACGATGACAATACCCCTGCAACGGTTGGAGCAGACGGCAACCATCCATCCGTCACCTCGCTGCCGGGTGTCTTTGTGCAGGATCAGATCAGGCTGAATGAATTCAATGATCTTTTGCTTGGTGTTCGCTACGATCACAACAGTGTTCACGGTGCTATATTTTCACCGCGACTAAACTATAAATGGACCGCGCACAATAAGCAAACGGTGGTGAGACTTAGTGCCGGAAACGGTTATCGGGTAGCCAATGTCTTTACAGAAGACCATGCGGCCCTTACCGGAGCGAGACAAGTTATATTTACCGAATCGCTGAAACCGGAAACATCGTGGAACACAAACCTTAACGTTGTGAAAAAGATATATACTGGCAACGGCACATTTATTGGTATTGATGCGAGTGCGTTCTATACATACTTTACCAACCGCATTATTCCGGATTATGAAACCGATCCGAACAAGATCATCTATAGCAATCTGAATGGTTCGGCTGTATCCAAAGGTATAGCGATGAACTTTGACGTATCGTGGGCGAACGGATTAAAGATACTGGCCGGGTTTACAGCCCAGGATGTACTGGTTACAGAAAACGGTGAAACCTATCACCAGTTATTGACCGAGCGTTTCTCGGGTGTATGGAATGCGGGATATACTTTCGGCAACTCCGGTTTTTCAGTTGACTATACTGGCAATGTTTATGGCCCCATGCGACTTCCTTTACTGGGACAGCTTGACAATCGCGCGGAATATTCTCCGTGGTGGAGCATCCAGAACGTCCAGGTTACACGGAAATTTCCGAAAGGCTGGGAAGTATATGGAGGTATTAAAAATCTGTTGAACTATACACCTCCTTCCAATAGTATAGCACGTCCGTTTGATCCATTTGATCGCAACGTACAGTTCGATAGCAACGGACAAGTAATACCCACCGCAGACAACCCGCACGCGCTTACATTCGATCCCTCCTATGTATTTGCTCCGAACCAGGGTATACGCGGGTTTATAGGGGCACGGTATACTTTAAACCGGGAGTGAGGGAGTGAGAAGCAGGGAGTAAGAAGCAAGAAGCAAGAAGTAAGAAATAAGAAATAAGAAGAGTCCGGAAGTCCGAAAGTCGGGAAGTAATAATCCTATTAATCTTTCAATCTTCAAATTTTTCAATTTTCCAATTTTCCAATCCTCCAATCACATCCGTGCGTCTAGCCAATCAGTTGCTTCTTGCGTTCGCAGCGCTTGATGGAGTCTGCTGCAGTTTCAATGCTTTTCGCATCGAATGAGTTTTGGATGTGCAGGCGGAAGTAGTGAATGGCATCATCAAGTTTGCCTTGGGCTTCGCGCAGCAAACCATATTCGTTGTAAATGGTTGCATAGCTGATGCCGGATACTTTGATGGCGAGTTCGAGTACACGCTCAAGGTCATCGAATTTACGAAGCGCAGAGAGACAGTAGCAATAGTTATAGTATGCTGCCGGATATTCGGGCGAAAATTTTATCGCGAGACGGTAGTGTTCTTCCGCCTGCGCGTAGTTTTTAAATTTCGTTTCGTAGAGCCACCCGAGGTGATTATGTGCTTTGCCAAAATCAGGTGCTTCTGCCAGGATCTCTTCCAACAGGTGTGCCGCTTCACTCAGACGTCCTTCGCTGATCATACGGTCTGCACTCAGGAATTTTTCTTCGAGGTAAAAATTTGTAGTGTCGCTCATAAAACGAAAGTTAAAAAGTTAAAAGTGAAAACGAAGATACTTAATAGTTTCTCCTTTGGCAGCAAACGCTTCTTCGTAACGCGTCTTGATATCAAAACATTCCGGACGAAGTTCAGAAGCATATACATCGTTGGTAAATTTCAGATCGATGATGTCGGTTCGGTTCTGCGCTTCTTCCAATGTATATTCATACAGAATCGTATTATCGGTTTTCAATCGTACATAGCCCCCGGGCTTCAACAGGCGTTTATACATCTCCATGAAACGCGGACTCGTCAGGCGTCTTTTTATATCGCGTTTGGTCGGGCGCGGATCGGGAAATGTAAGCCACACTTCATCGATCTCACCAGGCTCAAAGAAATTTTCAATCAACAATATATGCGTACGCAGAAAAGCTACGTTGGTCAGATTCTCCTCTACCGCCACGGTGCTTCCCTTCCATATTCTTTCTCCCTTTACATCTACACCAATAAAATTGCGTTCCGGGAAAAGTCTGCCGAGTCCTACGGAATACTCGCCCCGTCCGCATGCTAACTCTACGGTTATGGGTTTATCATTTTTAAAATGTTCTTCCCGCCACTTTCCTTTAATCGTTTTATAGATCGGTTTGGTAGGTTCGATCACGTTATTTCTTTCTTCGATGATCTTAAAACGTTCGAGTTTACGCTTCACAAAAATTTATATTCTGAGTTTTACTAGTTCAAAATTTAGAGCCCTTCAATCTCTGCTACCACAAATGTACTTCCGCCAATGAAGATCACATCGTCAGCAGAAGCCTGTGCACGCGCCTGTTGAATGGCTTCATTTACATTGGCAATTACTTCACCTTTCAGTCCTATACTGCGCGCTTTCTCCGCTAACGTATTTGCATCCAGCGCACGCGGTATCGAAGCCTGGCAAAAGTAGTAGTTCGCTTCCTTCGGCAAAAGCTCCAGCACAGCAGATATATCTTTATCTTTCACCATGCCGATGATCATAAACAGTTTCCTGTACGAGAGCTGTTGAAGTTGTTTCACGACCTGTGTAACACCATCCAGGTTATGACCGGTATCACACACGACCAACGGGTTGGTTCCCAGTGTCTGCCAGCGGCCTTTCAAACCGGTTTGAGACATTACCTTCATCAAACCATCGCGCAACTGTTCATCGCTGATATTCCAGCCTTGTTGTCTCAAAATATCAATGGTGCCAAGTACGCCCGCCAGGTTTTTCTGCTGATAGATGCCTTGCAACGGTAGGGCTATGCCTGCGTGGGCCGGCTTTCCGTTTTTAAATACATCAAATACTGTATTGCCCTGCACATCACGAAGCGAAACATTATATACATCCGATGCAAAGTACAACGGTGCTGTCTCAACAGCGGCTTTTTTTCGGAACACATCGGCAATGCCCGGCTGCTGTTCACTCACTACTACGGGAACATTCTTCTTGATGATGCCTGCTTTCTCAGCCGCGATCTTTTCAAGTGTGTCGCCCAGCAGATCGGTATGATCCCATCCTATATTTGTAATCAGCGAAAGCTCCGGAGTGATCACATTTGTGGAATCAAGTCGTCCGCCCAATCCTACTTCAATCACGGCAATGTCAACCTGCTCACGAACAAAATAATCGAACGCCATGGCCACCGTGATTTCAAAGAACGAAGGGTTTACACGTTCGATCACTGGTTGAATACGATTCACAAAATCAACTACAAAGTGCTGTGATACTTCCTTCCCATTCACGCGAATGCGTTCGGTAAATGATTTGAGATGAGGCGAAGTATATAGCCCGGTTTTATACCCGGCCGATTGCAAAATCGAAGCAAGCATGTGTGATGTACTTCCCTTTCCATTCGTGCCGGCAATATGGATCGACTTGAATTTCTTCTGCGGATTGTCAAGCGCTTCACACAGCGCGACCGTATTACCCAGGTCACTCTTGAATGCTACCGCCCCGACACGCTGAAACATGGGAAGGTTCGCGTAGAGATATTGGAGAACATCTTCGTATTGTGTGAACATGGGCGCGAAAATAATTCCTTCACACACATTGTCCATGAATGGTGCAGCATAAGTTTCATATAACAAAAGCTTAACCCGAGCGTCTCGCAGTTGTTAAAAGATTTTCAAAAACTCACCCATTTTAAGGCGAACAGGGTAAAATTAAAACTACCTACAACGTTTTCGATCATTTTTTATGCAAACTAAAGGCGAAATTTAACCTTATCTTAAAAAAATTGGCGATTTTTGAACTACAACCAGAACTTTTAAACGCCTATGAAGAAATCATTAATCTTTTTGCTGTTGCTTATCGGCTTCAGCGTGCTGGCAGTCTTCATGCCGGCAACCCCCAAGCAAATTGTGACGGAGGGGATGAACGGAGGTGATATCGCCTGGATGCTTACGGCATCTGCACTTGTATTATTGATGACACCGGGTCTTGCCTTCTTTTATGGAGGTATGATCGACATGAAGAACATTATCTATACCATGTTCCAAAGCTTTATCGCGATGGGTGTTGTTGGTGTACTGTGGATCGTAGTGGGATTCAGCCTTGCGTTCGGAGATTCAATCGGTGGACTCA
>CAMLLI010000169.1 GCA_946480685.1 uncultured Flammeovirgaceae bacterium
CGGATGGCAAACGGCAATCATGATTGTAGGTGGTGCTATATCTTTGATTGTAACATCCTTCCTGGTTCGAAGAAAGCAAGCGTAAGCTATATATACTTTTACGGATGAACCGCCACAGCTATTTTAGAATCGGCTGTGCCAAAGTATAGGAACCATTTATTATTGAAGTTCACCATCCCCTCCAGGAAACAAACCTGGTTTATCTGTCCGGTAATCTCATAATCTTTATCCGGTCTGATAAAATTCTTTTCAAGACGTGCTACAATTTTTGTAGGATCATTCTTATCAAACAACACTTGTCCTCCACAGTAAGCACCTTTGGCTATAGCAGGATCACCACCCTCATCGAGGTTCATGCCGTTGTAGATCAAAAGAATTCCTTCATCTTTTATCAGAGCATACGGTCCACTCTCCACGAGTCTGCTGTCGAAATATCCGGCACGGGGCTTCAGTACACTTTTCAGCGAATCGTTTTCCAATACCGGTGTCCAATGCAAAAGATCTGTTGACGTTGCCATAAATAAATCGGTATCACCAAAGTACATCCAGTATTTGCCATTTACTTTTTCCGCTACAATACGCGATCCCTGCTGACGTGCCACGATTGCTCCGGATTTACTCCAGGTATTCTTATACTTTCCCTGCAACACACATCCATGCTTCTGCCAATGCACCAGGTCTTTAGATGTTGCCAGCATGAGTCGCGCAACGTTGCCATCGTAAGCAGTATAGGTTACTATATATGTGCTGTCTTCTGATTCTACAATACGCGGATCTTCAATGCCTCCTTCCCATTCATATACTTTGAGACTGTCATTATCGGGATATAGCACAGGCTTTCGCATTTTTTCAAAATGTAATCCATCGGCACTAATCGCCAACCCTAACCGCGATGTGCCGGCATATTTTCCAATCACATCTTCTGCGCGGTATAGCAGATATACTTTGCCGTCTCGCACAACAGCTGCCGGGTTGAATACATCTTTCTCTTCCCACTTTACAGTCTTTTTTAATATAGGACATTGAAATGTATTCTCTCCGGGAAGCAACACAGGGTTGACACTATCGACTTTTACAAAAGGTAACATAGCCCACGATGAATCGGGTTGTGGAACTTCAGCTGATGATGCCGGCTTGCGCGAATCACAACTTACCATAACAAGCGCAGCATAAACTGTTACTAAAACAACATCCCAAAAATTCTTTTTTCGTTTCATGTAGATATATTTTTATATTTCAGCAGATGCAAACCGGTGAGGTTATCATTACCTTACCTATTATAAAACGTTTAAGTTAGTATTATGAAAACGAAAAAGAAACGCGTTGAAGAAGAGTTAATCAAAGAAGCAATAGAAGAAGAGCATCGTATACGCAAAGCATTTAAAGATAAAGACTGGGCCGAGATAAAGGGTGCCAACAGCTGGATGATCTTCAAAGTGATGTCGGAATTTGTAGAAGGGTTGGAGAAGCTGGCCAAGATCGGACCGTGCGTTACAATTTTTGGTTCGGCCCGTGTAAAGCCCAGCAATCCATACTATAAGATGGCCGATGAAATTGCGTTCCAACTTGTACAACAGGGTTACGGTGTTATCACGGGAGGTGGTCCGGGTATAATGGAAGCCGGTAACCGCGGTGCGCATCGTGCAAAAGGTAAATCGGTTGGTTTGAACATTTATCTGCCGCATGAACAGAAAGGAAATATTTATATAGATCCTGACAAGCTCATTACCTTCGATTACTTTTTTGTACGCAAGGTTATGTTCGTAAAATACTCACAAGGGTTTATCGTTATGCCCGGTGGATTTGGCACACTCGATGAACTCACGGAGGCGCTTACACTTATCCAGACTAAAAAGATAGGACGATTTCCGATTGTACTCGTTGGAAAAAAATTCTGGGGAGGTTTAATCGACTGGTGGAAAAAAGTACTCGTGCATGAGGGCATGATCCATCATGAAGATCTCGATCTTTTTAATGTGGTTGATACACCGGAAGATGCCGTTCGTGTGATAGACGAGTTCTACTCAAAATATTTGCTGTCGCCGAACTTCTAATAGGTGGGAACACCATGTGTTTGATTTGCGTTTTGTAAGGGAAGGCATAATTATATACTGATATCGTGCTGATGGAAACAGATGCTACACAAGTAACGAGGAGGCGGAGATCTTTTTTCCCCGCAGGGGGGCCGTCCACTGCAGATTTCATTTCGGTATGTACACTCATTATTCTTTTTGGCTATATAATTTATAGTCAAACACGCCAGTCGTCTGTAAAAGAAGAAGAGACGATCTCCGATGAAGGTGTTATCCCAACACAATACGAAGAGTTAACGACACCACTACCCGCCATTGCATTTGATCTTCCCAAAGAGATAAGCTTTGCGGGGGAGCCGGTGCCACTAAATATACCGGATGTGCGGGAGCGGTTGGATAAAGAACTCCAGATAAATTGCTACCTGCATAGCAATACTATATTTCTGATCAAACGGGCCAACCGCTGGCTTCCGCAAATGCAGGAAATACTTCGGAAGTATGATATACCAGACGACTTCAAATATTTACCGCTTATTGAAAGTAATTTATTGAACGTTACTTCATATCGTGATGCTGTTGGTTATTGGCAGATATTGGAATCATCCGGTAAGGAACTGGGTCTGGAAATTACCAAAGAAGTTGATGAGCGTTACGATCCATTAAAAGCAACCGAAGCGGCCTGTAAATATCTAAAGAGAGCTTATGCTAAATTTGGCGATTGGGCATTGGTGGCTGCTTCGTATAACCGCGGTATGGGCGGCATGGAGCGTGCATTGGAAGATCAGCATGTAAAATCTTACTATGATCTATACCTCAATGACGAAACCTCCCGCTATGTGTTTCGCATTCTCGCTATCAAACATATTATTGAGAATCCGGTGAAGTATGGTTTTAAGATTGATTCGAGACATCTATACCAGCAAGAGGAGCTTAAGTATGTAGAAGTTACGGAGACCGTAAAAGATCTCGTTTCATTTTCCCTGCAGCAAGGCATCAATTACAAATTACTGAAGCGGCACAACCCGTGGCTACGTGAAGATAAGCTTACAGTGAAGAAGGGTAAAGTATATAAAATTGCTATACCTGCATAGGAAGTATATACTATATAATATAGTGTTCAAGTTGAAATACAGCATAAAATGAATAATTTGTGGCTGTAAATTATCTCCCGTTATGCCTGAATTTTTATCTCTTCTTGAAACGCACTATGCCGGTGTTTTTGTATTGGCGCTCATCACATTGATTGTCATATTTTTTGTAAATTGGATCTTATGGATGTTCTCGTGGGGTCGGTTTAAAAATGAAGCGAATAAAACTTCTCCCAACGGAAGCTTCTTCTATGCATTTGTTGATCTGATGGTAAAGATCATAAATGATTTCAGGCATTTCCTCGCATTAGTTCTTGTTTTAATATTTGCTGTTTCATTGATGTACGCATTTTACTTTACCAAAACTGTCAATGAAATGTCTGATGCCCTACAGGCTGTCATGTCAACACTAGGTACACTTGTAGGCTCAATTGTTGGCTACTATTTTGGAGAGTCTGCTGTCAGGAAAGCAAATGAAGAGAGAAGCAAGACCAATGAAATACCCATTCAGGAGCAACTTATACGGGAAGTGGAACCGCCAATAGAAATCAGGTAAGTATATGGTGATGACTGACAAAAGTATAATTATAAAGGACTCCTTATTTGATCCCTTGTCTAAGGATCAAAATATAGTTTACTATCTTAAAGGAGCTGATAACAAGATCAGATATAAGGTGTGGATATCGCTGGATGGCAGAGATACGTTTTATATTGATCATGCCACCTACCGATTACATCGCACATTCTCCGATCCTATGAGAAGAGTCAAGAGAACTTTTGTAAATCCTAATTGTAGTTTGGCAATATGGACCTGGGGCGTTTTCGAATTGGGTATTGGTATTGTGCTTAAAACCGGAGAGATCATTACAACGTCACATTATCTATCTTATGATAGAGAGCTGAAACGAGAAGGATTAAAATTTATCGAGGTCAACGAAGTCTCTCCTTGGAAACTAACATAACTATGCGTCCCTATATCCTTGCAGAAAACACCTGGAAGACGGTACAAGAAACCAACTACAAAGCAGCGGTTCTCCCGTGGGGAGCATGTGAAGCACACAACTATCATTTACCGTACGGAACAGACATCATTGAAGCCGAACATGTAGCAGCAGAAGCTGCACGCATCGCGTGGGAAAACGGTAGCCGTATCGTTGTGTTACCGGTTATACCCTTTGGCGTTAACACCGGGCAGTTCGATGTAAAGCTCGATATCAACATGAACCCGAGCACACAACTTGCCGTGTTGCGCGACATCGTAACGGTGCTGAATCGACAAGGTATATATAAGCTGATTATACTGAACAGTCATGGCGGAAATGATTTTAAAACCATGATCCGCGAATTAGGACTTCAGTTTCCTGAAATGTTTTTATGCCAGTGCAATTGGTACCAGGCTGTGGATCAAAGAGAATTCTTTGAGAATAAAGATGATCATGCCGGAGAAATGGAGACAAGTGTTGTGATGCATCTTACACCACACCTCGTTCGTCCGTTGGAAGAAGCCGGTGATGGAGCCGCTAAAAAATTCCGCATTACTGCTATACGTGAAGGATGGGCATGGGCCGAACGCAAATGGACACAAGTAACAAAAGACACAGGCGTTGGCGATCCGCGAAAAGCATCTGCTGAAAAAGGCGCGCGCTACTTCAAAGCCGTCACCGAAAAAGTAGCGAAGTTCTTTCAGGAAGTCGCGGAAGCGAAGAATAGTGATATGTACTTTTAGAGAGCTGCGAGCTTTGAAAGGCTGCTGGCTTCTGGTTACTGGTCCCTGGTAAGATCCTACCGAGGAAACGATGAGTGCCATATACATCCGTATAGATGTAAGCGCCATTCAGCAAATGTATATAGTCTCCTTTTCTGACTTTACAAAAAATCTAAACTAGAAGAGGAATCGTTTCATCAACGAAAACCACCTGTAGCCAGCGGCCTGAAGCCAGCTCCCGCGCCTCGCGACAGCTAGTTCAACGCTGCCATCTTCGTATTCTTATAGATCTCTTTTCCCTTCTCGTTCCATTCGGCTTTTACGTAGGGTTTGAGTTCTTTATCGAATGCTTCTTTTGAGTATGATACAATTTTCTTGCGCTTGCCGTTGGGATAGTACTCTGTCCAATCGCCAACTTTCTGATCCCAGTGATACTCGCCTTGTACAGCTACATTTCCATTCTCATGAAATAAATAATAGAAGCCTTCTTTCTCACCGAACTCAATCGGTATCATTTCTTTCATCTTCTTGCGATCAGATGGATCATAGTATGTTACCATCGATTCGCGCGGCCATCCTCTATAATATTTTTCTTTATCAGTAAGTACACTGTCGCGGCTATAGGTAAGCCAGCGTCCATGCTTGGTACCTTTGTAAAATATACCTTTCGCTAAAATCACCTCACCTTGGCGTCTTTCATAGGGGCCATGTAACAATACTCCTTTCTTGGGATCGAACGTAGTTGTCTTGCGTATCTCTTTACGTGTAAAGTCGTACCAGTAAATATCACGCACAAAAGTCTGAGGCTTTTCAGCTTTCTTCAGGTAGTAGAATGTCTCGTATGTTACACGATCACCAAAACCTTTGCGGGTAAATCCTTTCTTGGTTTTGATACCATAGAAAACTTTCTTCTTAACCTTCTTTTTCTTTTTGGTTTCGACTGGTTCATCTTCACGTTTAAAATCCAGTGTAGCCGGAGTATCAATAGAGAAACGCTGCTCTTCTTCCGGCTCAGGTTGCTGCGCAAAAGCGAGCGTGCCGGAGAATGCGATGAGGTATAATAATATCAGGTATCTGCTCATAACTGATTTGACAGTAAAATTCACAACGAATTTAAACAAAAAATAGTGTTGATAAGATTGAAACTTCTTGATGTCAAAAAAGGTTCACCTCTCAATCTACCCAAAACATGCATACCCGGATATTAGCCATTAGCGGCAGCCTTCGCGAAAACTCTTCGACACAGCACATTTTAAGAAATCTGCAGTTATGGACACCTCCAACTGTTGAACTAACTATATATAGAGGGCTTGCAGAGCTTCCACACTTTAATGATAGCATGAATCCACCAGCTGCAGTTGAAGCCTGGCGAAGACAACTCTCTGAAGCAAGTGCTGTTTTGATCTGCACTCCCGAGTATGCCTTCGGTGTGCCCGGTTCGCTCAAGAATGCATTGGACTGGACGGTTTCTTCCGGCGATTTTGTTGATAAACCGGTTGCCCTCATTACTGCCGCTACCAGCGGTGACAAAGCACACGCATCTTTATTGTTAACACTCTCGGCATTATCTGCGAAGCTGTCAGTGGAAACCAATTTGCTGATTTCATTTATACGGGCGAAGATCACGGCCGAAGGGAACATTAAAGACGCTGAAACTATAAACGCTTTACAGGCTGTGTTACACGCTTTGATAAAATCGACAGCAACCCTGTAAAAGCCGTATACGTTTGGTACCTTCACGCACCCATATATAAAATATTTCAATCATGGCCGAAGAACTTATTATCGCTGCATCTGCTGGTAAAAAAGAACGATATGATATACTCATTCCTCAAATCGAATCGCTGGTGGAAGGCGAACCGGATATAGTAGCCAACCTGTCAAATATAGCGGCTGCATTAAAGCAGACTATGAACTTTTTCTGGGTCGGATTTTATATAGTTAAGAATGATCAATTAGTTCTTGGTCCGTTTCAGGGGCCTATAGCCTGCACGCGTATTAATTTTGGCAAGGGAGTTTGTGGCACATCGTGGAAAGAAAAGAATACGATTCTTGTTCCCAACGTAGATGAGTTTCCTGGCCATATAGCATGCAGCTCTGCATCCAAATCAGAAATCGTATTGCCTGCATTTAAAAATGGAGAAGTAGCATTGGTACTGGATGTTGATAGTGATGTGCTGAATGACTTTGACAATACTGATCGTGAGTCGCTGGAAAAAGTAATGCGCATCATTGAAAAATTACTGTAAGCGGTGATGACGCAGGAGCAATTTCAATCATTCTATACTACCAGAAAAGCTACCTTCTCAGAAAGCCTTTCATCGGTCCGGAGAAAGATAAACCTGGTTTCCAACGTGCGGCTGGCAACAGCCATTGCTTTCCTTCTTGTTATATACTTTGGTTTTACACAACACAACCTGCTATACCTGGCTGCGTTGTTATTGGTGCTCTTTGTTATACTGGTACGCAGGCATAGTATACTTTTTGACGAGAAAACGCACCTCGAAAATTTAGTAGCGCTAAACGATGCCGAAAGTAAAGCTTCAGTCGGAGACTACACTTCGCTGGCAACCGGCGTTGAGTATATTGATCCGCATCATCCTTATTCACACGATCTGGATATTTTCGGGGAAGGCTCTCTCTTCCAGTATATAAATCGGTGTAACACGCGCGGTGGTAAACGAAAATTTGCAGACCGCCTTCTTTCGCCATTACCATCCGGTGAAAGTATATATGAACAACAACAGGCTATACGAGAGCTGTTATCCAACACAGATTTCAGGCAACACTTTCAGGCAGCAGGCAAAGAGATAGATGAGCAGCCTGACGATCGCGCACAATTAGAAGCATGGCTCAAGCAACCGGCTTTTTTATATGGTAAGCCAGCGTATCGTTACCTGCTCGCTATATTCCCGGTTGTCACTATATCATTGGTA
>CAMLLI010000170.1 GCA_946480685.1 uncultured Flammeovirgaceae bacterium
GGTAAAAATAAATGTTACTATGCCAAGCTTCACGATAATATGGTCGAGCTTAATGGTTCCATTAAAACCATCAAGCTTCCTGACTTTATGGAGGGAGCGCACATTCATAAGAAAAATGGCTGGTATTATTTATCGTATGGCTATGAATCTCCGGAGAAGGTTGCATACGCCATGAGTCGTTCTATCGATGGGCCGTGGCAATTTAAAGGTATACTTAACGAACTTGCAGGCAACTGTGAAACGAACCGCCCCGCTATTATTGATTTCAAAGGCAAGTCTTATTTCTTTTATCACAACGGAGGTCTAAAAGATGGCGGCAGTCACAGGCGATCAGTATGTCTCGATTATCTATACTATAACGAGGATGGAAGTATGAAGCGGGTAGTGATGACGTCTGAAGGTGTGATGAGCGTGGCGGGGTAGAGGATTGGAAGATTGGATGATTATAACATTGGAAAATTTAAAAAGATTATAAAATTACAAGATTAGATATGCACTGATAAAAGAACGGGTATACCAATGATGGTATACCCGTTTCACTTCTTAAAGTATATCTTAAAAATCTTTCAATCTTATAATCTTACAATTTTTTCAAATCCCCTAAATATCCGGAGTGGTTCTATCGGCTTCGCGGAGTTCGGTTAGTTTCTTTTTACCGTAGGAGACTTTGGTTATAATTACGTATAACACGGGGACGATAAAGATCGCGAGGAACGTTGCGGCAAGCATACCTCCGATTACTGTCCAGCCGATGGTTTGACGTGCTACTGCTCCGGCACCGGACGCCAATGCTAATGGTAACACACCGAGTATAAAGGCAAGTGACGTCATGATGATCGGGCGTAAACGAAGTCTCACGGCATCGAGTGTTGCTTCGATCAGTTCTACACCTTTGTCCACACGTTCTTTTGCAAATTCAACAATCAGGATCGCGTTCTTTGCGGCAAGACCAATGAGTGTAATCAAACCGATCTGCGCATATATATTGTTGTTGAGCTTTGGCAGGAACGTCAATGCGAGTATCGCTCCAAAGGCACCCAACGGTACGGCTAACATGATTGAGAACGGAACTGACCAGCTTTCATACAGGGCAGCAAGTAATAATAATACTACCAGGATCGACAATGCAAAGATGGTAATCGTACTGCTTCCCGCTGCAAGCTCTTCGCGGCTAAGACCGGAGAAGTCGTAACCATAACCTGCTGGTAAAACTTCTGCTGCTACTTCACGTAACGCAGCCAAAGCTTGTCCGCTACTATAGCCGGTTGCAGCGTTACCATTGATCTCGGCAGAACGGAAAAGATTATAGTGCGATATAACCGGTGCACTTTCTACAACGCGATACGACACCAATGCGCTGAGCGGAACCGATGCACCTTCCCTGTTTAGTACATAATATTGTTTCAGGTCTTCTATATCATCGCGGTATACCGTATCAGCCTGCGCTACTACGCGGAAGTTTCTTCCATAGCGCGTAAAGTCGTTTACATACTGGCTTCCCATATAGGATGACATCGTAGAGAATACATCCGACATGGCTACTCCGAGTTTTTTTACTTTTTCACGATCTACTTCAACATAGTAGCCCGGAGTTTTTGCTGTAAAGAAGCTATAGGCCATTTGTATTTCCGGACGTTGATTCGCTTTCATCAGGAACTGTCCTAATACGCGCTCGAATTCTTTTATATCCGTGCCGGCTTTTTGTTCGAGCATGAAACTGAAACCACCGGTTTGTCCAAGACCCGGTATAGCAGGTGGTGGTACAATGACAATGTTTGCTTCCTTAATCGCTGCAAACTTTTGCTGCAACTGTCCTATCACACCAAACAACTGCTGTGAAGGATCTTTCCGCTGACTCCACGGATGCAACTGAATGAAGTATGTACCGCTGTTCGGTTTGAACGCAAAGTTGATCGCATTCAATCCACCGATACCGGTATAATTCTTAATTGCCGGCACTTCACGAATCATATCCGAAAGTTTAGCCATCAACTCACGTGTACGCGATGATGATGAACCTTCCGGCAATTCGAATGAAATGAAAAGACGTCCTTCATCTTCTGTGGGTATAAATCCAGTCGGCTTGCTTTGGAAGAGTGCAAACGTACCTACATATATACAGGCCAGCAGGATAAGCACGAGCGGAGTATAACGAATGCTGTGTTTTACACCATGGGCATAGTTGTCTGTAGTTCTTCCGAACCAGCCATTAAATTTGAAGAAGAACTTATTCAGTCCGCGTGAATCTTTGTTTACATTCATTGGCTTCAGCATCAGCGAGCATAGTGCCGGTGTAAGTGTAAGCGCTACGAATGCAGAAATCAACACCGATATAGCGATGGTAATCGCGAACTGCTGATAGAGACGACCTACGATACCCGGTATAAATCCTACCGGTATAAACACGGCTGCCAATATCAGCGCAATGGCAATAACCGGAGCCGTTATATCTTTCATCGCTTTGCGCGTTGCGTCTTTTGCCGAAAGCTTCTCATGATCTATATAGTGCTGCACGGCTTCCACCACCACAATCGCATCATCCACCACAATACCAATCGCCAGCACGAACCCAAACAACGTAAGCGTGTTGATCGTAAACCCTAACGGTATAAAGAAAATGAATGTACCAATAATGGATACCGGTATAGCAAGAACCGGCACCAGTGTAGCCCGCCAGCTTTGCAAAAAGAGGAACACCACGATGGTTACAAGTATCAATGCTTCCACCAGGGTATGCACCACTTCCTCAATCGAGACTTCAACAACGGATACCGACTCGAATGAAACCACATAGTCTACATCAGACGGAAACGAAGCTTTCAATTCTTTCAGTGCTGCATATACACCTTCCGCAGTAGCCAGTGCGTTGCTTCCCGGTGCCTGGTATATCAGCAACATCGCAGCGGGTTTACCGTTGATCGCTGAGAACCTTCCATAGTCAAAACGACCGAAGTCAATGCGGGCAACATCTTTCAGGTATACCAGCGATCCGTCTTTCGGATTGGTGCGCACCACTATATTTTCAAACTCTTCCTGCGTTGTCAAGCGTCCATTTACCGTGATGGGATATTCGAATGTCTGCGAGTTGAATTGTGGCATCGCCCCTACTGTACCGGCAGCAACCTGCAAGTTCTGTTCCTGTATAGCAGCCGAAATTTCCTTTGCACTGATACTATATTGTGCAAGCTTATCCGGCTTGAGCCAGATACGCATACTGAAGTCCTGTCCCAAAGCGTTGATATCACCGACACCGGGAACACGTAACAGCGCATCGCGCACAAATATATTGGTATAGTTATCGAGGTATTCAACACCGTGTGTCCCTTTCGGTGAATATATACCCACCACCATCATGATGCTTGGGTTTCGTTTACGTACCACCATACCGAGTCTTCGTACTTCCTCCGGCAAACGCGGTTCCGCAATGCTTACACGGTTCTGCACATCCAGTGTCGCTATATTTACATCGGTGCCTACTTCGAACGTAACGTTCATCTGCATTTGCCCCGTACTGGTACTGTTGGAGCTCATATACATCATACCGGGTGTACCGTTCACCTGTGTCTCCACCGGAGTAGCAACAGTTTGTTCCACTGTAAGAGCATCCGCACCGGTATAGTTACCGGAGACAGAAACTACCGGTGGCGTAATATCGGGATATTGTGTAACCGGCAGGTTCATCATCGCCAATACACCTACGAGTAAAATCAGCAGGGATATAACGATAGACGTGACCGGTCGTCTTATAAAAACATCTGAGATCATGGGCTTCTAAAATTTAGGTAATTTATTTTCCTGCACTTTTCTGCGGTGCACCTGCAGGAGGACCGACCTGTATTTTTGCTCCCTGACGCAAGCGTTGTATACCTTCCACAACAATCGTCTCGCCACTCTTCAAACCATCGCGAACAACAACAGACTCCTGCATACGCGTGCCAAGCTGAAGTCTGCGCTGTTGTACAGAATCACCTTGCACAACAAATACAAAGTACTCGCCCATTTGTTCGGTAACCGATTTATAGGGTATCACAACTCGATCACCTATATCCTGGTTCAGTACATCTACATTCAGTGTCATGCCGGGATATAGCTCGCGCTTTGGATTCGGGAATGACAGTCTTACGGTTATCGTTCCGCTCTGGCGACCGATCGCGCGATCTATAGCCATCAGCTTACCCGGATGCTCATACCGTGTACCATCGGAATAACGTAAAGTAAACAAGGAGTCAATGTTGCTGGTGCGAAGTCTGTTGAAGCGATTGAGTTCACCCTCGTTGATCACGAAATCAACAGCCATCGGATCTTCGGAAGATATAGTATTGAGCAACGGCTGACCCGGTGATACCTGCGTACCGATTCGCACCTGAGATATACCTATAGCACCATCAAAAGGAGCTGTTATAACCGAGTAATTATAGTCTGTGGATGCGCTCGCGAGTTGTGCTTCTGCGGCTGCCACCTGCGACTGTGCTGTCTGGTAATCTGCGCGTGCATACTCTACCTGCTGACGTGCTATCGCATCTTTCTCCAACAGCCGTTCATAGCGATCTACATCCTGCTTAACGCGATGCAGATTGGCTTTCGCACTTTGTACATTGGCTTGTGCCTGGCGAATCGCGGCCTGATATTTACTGCGGTCGATCTCGTAAAGCTTTTGTCCTTTCGAAACTTTCTGACCGTCTTTAATATATATATTCGTAATATAGCCTGACACCTGGGGGCGGAGCTCTACTTCATTAACAGGCACTACCGTTGCCGGGTATACATCCGTACCGGTTACATTACTGGATGTTACTTGCTGAACATTAACCGGTACAGCCGGTGGCGGCCCTTGCTGTTTCTTCTGCGAATTCCCGCAGCCATTCAAGATGGTCAGCGTAACAAGTGCCGCAAAAAGCCGGAGTAAATGATGTTTCATCATATAGGTATATTTCAAGATCAGTTCACGTTAATAATTCCTAAAGCTCTTTCATAGTCGAGTTTGCTCGACAATACCTGGAAGAGTGCATTGTAATAATTGAGTTGTGCCGTTTGCAGATCAGTCTCTGCTACGATCAGGTCTACATACGCTTTAATGCCTTCATCGTATTGAAGCTTGATGGTATTGTATACCTCCTTCGCTATCTCGGCATTCTGTCGCAGTACCTGCCATTCGTTATAGTCGCTCTTGTAATTTGCAAGTGCTGTCTGGTACTCGGTATAGATGGCACGTTGTGTATTTTCCATTTGTACCTGCAGGCGATCTTCCTGCAGACGTGCACGTTTTACATTCTGCAGTCGCTTGGTACCGGTAAAGAGTGGTATCGAAGCCTGTATACCCAAGGCAGATGTTGGATACGCTTTGTTATACAGATCCGGTAACGAGTTATTAAAGAACAGCGGATTATAATTGATATAGGCAGAGAGTGTCGGCAGGAACCCGAGTTTGTAGTAGTTCGTGTTCAGCTGCAACAACTGCATTTGTGTTTGAAGCTGCTTGTATTCAATGCGCGATGCGTATGCCGGAGTTTGCGTTGTATCAATAAGTATACCTTCGCTCATCAGCGTAGCACTGTCGTATTGCAACGTCAATTCCTTTTCCGGTGCTATACCCATCAGTTGCTTGAGGTAGGCAAATTTAGCATGCGTAGATTCAAACGTGCGCTTTCGACTGGCGCGTGTATTGGATAGCGATATACTTGCGCGCTGATAATCTGTCTTATCAACAAGACCTGATTCATAGCGACTATAGGCATCTCTGTATTGCTTCTCCTGGCGGAGGATGTTTTCATTCAGGATACGCAGTTGCTCGCGCGTAAAGAGTATATCATAAAACGCTTTGCTAACTTCTACCACCACATCGATCTTGCTGCTCTCTGTATTTTGTGCAGCCTGCATACGGGTATATTTAGCAGCACGCGATGCCAGAAACACATCGTTGCTGTATAGTGTTTGCGTTGCCTGAAATAGAATATTGGAATTGTATTTGGTACCGATGGTGATAACCTGGTCGCCAAACACAGAAGTCTGTCTGCGAATATTGTGTACAGCCGCATACTGTGCCGATATCTGCGGCAGCCATGATGAAAGTCCGATGCGTACATCACGCTCGGCTATAGATGCATCAATCTGTGCCTGCTGCACCGCGGCACCATTCTTCAGGGTATAGGAGATACATTGTTCAAGGGTAAAAGTACCCGGAATAGTATCGGAAGCCTGCTGACTATATACCTGCCAGGAAATCAGCAACCCGACAAGCATCAACAGCACTTTATACTTTGCCATTTTCATTTTCCATTTTTATTTAACTTGAAATCAATAGTACGTTTATCAGGATAACCGGTACCGGGCTTGGTAACACTTCGCCAGCAGGCATCAATCACTTCACTGACTTCTTCTTTTTTCAACACAACTTTTCGCAGTTTGTGCATCTTGGCCATCGTAATGATGTTACCATGAAAGAGAGCACTTAAAATTTCAGGCCGCAGGGGCATCAGCACATTTTGCTTAACGCCTTTACTAACAAAATCGAGAAGTGTTTTACGGAGAGCGCAGGTATTATCAGAGAGTTCGTCTGTATAATAAGGTGAATTTACGAACTGTTCGAAGAAACCCAGCACGTTCGGGTTATTAATATAGAATTGATACAGCGCTATCCATAGCTGGTAAAATTGTTCGGGATATGTGCGGGATGATTGCTCTGTTTTTGCAACGATAGCCTGTACCTGGTCCTTAATATATTTATAGAGCTCGATGAGCATTACTTCTTTACTGTCGAAGTAATGATAGATGGTGCCGGCGGCCACGTTAGCCCGCTCGGCAATCATGCTCACAGGCGTACCATGAAAACCCTTTTCGCGGATCAGCTCCAATACGGTCTGAAAGATGATATGCTTTTTGTCCGGTTGCTCCATACCGATTGAATGTTCATTCGGTTTTTCAACAATTCTACGACCTTCACAACTGTTGCAATCCACGTTCCGATTCAGGAATCGTTTGTTGAAGTGACAACCGGTAAAAAACGTATACTAAAAGAAAAGCTATAGTATATAGATGAGGCAGCTATATGTTGTACCGCTTTACAACTTGTTGAAGCTTTCTACGGAAAACAGGTTCGTAAAAAATCATTCCGAAATTTACCCTCCGGATCATGAGTTTTAAACAATTGTTTAAAATCGGCCAATCTCTCGAAACGCTGTGCGATTTTTTCTGGCGAAAGCGTAAACAATTTACCCCAATGCGGTGCCGG
This sequence comes from uncultured Flammeovirgaceae bacterium, assembly GCA_946480685.1. Next base: position 7,229 of record CAMLLI010000170.1, read on the forward strand.
GTTAAACGGAGCGAGCTTCGCCTCAATGAGTGGTAATAATTTCATAACGGCATCCACTTCCTGGTGCCACGTGAAGTGAAGAGCAATACAATCACGTTTATAGCAGGGACTCATCCACAGGTCATCTGCTTTGATCGTTCTTACTTCCGATATAAAAAGAAGGGGAGCAATCTGTTCATGAAGACTTTCTACAGCCATAAACGCTTCATAAGCATACTCGACCGGTATAAAATATTCCGACTGCAGTTCTTTACCAGAGCTTGGCTTAAAGCCCATTTTAAAATGTGGCAGGCGATCGTACCACGGCCCGAGTACACCCAATTGATCCGTACAATTCTCTGCCGACTCTTCTTCTATCGGATGTACATTTCGAGTTGCAAGTCTTGCGCCATAGAATTCGGCCGGAGCTGTATCCACGGGTATATCTGACTGCTTCTTGATCCACACTTCATTTATAGTCTTGTTCTGATATTTTGTAAATAGACTCACACTATAGCCGGCCGAC
>CAMLLI010000171.1 GCA_946480685.1 uncultured Flammeovirgaceae bacterium
CCGGATTTCATCAATGGAAATGTCTGTGCAAAGAACAGTACACCACAAATCGTTGCTACTATAGCGGAGTTTACTCCTGTAATTCCGAAGGTAGCGGGTAACATTCCGAGCGGAATGAGACACATGGTATAGATCATGATTTGTATTGCTGTGTTCAGATCTTTCTCTCCGCTTGACGGGAGTAATTTAAATCCGGCTTTCTTATAGTCTTCATCGGCAACCCAGGCTATGGCCCAGAAGTGTGGAAACTGCCAGATGAATTGTATACCAAAGATGATCAATGCTTCGTGTGATATTACACCGGTAGCAGCAGTCCAACCCAACAGCGGAGGTAACGCTCCGGGTATAGCGCCTACAAAAACGGCAATAGGACCTACACGTTTCAATGGAGTATATACAAAACTATATAGCACCATGGAAAGTATAGAGAGTGCTGTTGTGAGCGGGTTGGTATAGATCATTAACAAACCAACGCCTGCTATAAAGCAAAATGCAGAAACAAGAATCGCTTCATTTACCGTAACGCGATTGGTGGGTAACGGTCTTGTCATTGTGCGCGTCATCAGTTTATCAAGATCCTTCTCAATAATCTGATTTACGATGACTGATGAGCCGGAAAGAAGAAAACCTCCGGTGAATACCATGGTGAGTATAAACCAGTCAACACGAGGTGTTGCCAACACAAAACCAAAAGCACAAGAGAATGCAACGAGGAAAGAGAGTCTGAACTTCAGCAATTCCCAATATGCTTTAACCTTTGCTGCGGCAAAGGCTGCGCCTGAAAGATCATGTATTTGTTCCGCTACCATTAATTCGTTACTACAGGTTCTTGTTTTCGGTTAAGCTTCAGCAACAACAAAAACTGCACTCCAAAAGTAACGGTGGCGAACAGCAGATGCAGTGGCTGAAGGTAGGGCGGAACAGCGAAGTACGCCATGCCCGCGCCTGTTAAAATGGTGCCCAAAATTAGCACGATTAGGGTAAGGAGGAAAGCTTTTGAGTGCACAGTTTTACGCAAATTGAAGATTAATCCAACATGCAAAACGAGTACGATCCATGAGAACGAACGGTGCAGCACAAACTCTACACCGAGGTTTGAAATCCATGCTTCGCGAATGGCCCATGCCGCTACATTGTCAATCGCTTCGCGTACTTGTGTACCCAATAATGTCTGCACCAGCAGCACTGCCATACACACGATCAGCCACCAGAATCCAATCGGTGAGTCAATCGTTGTTACATAGCTGCTTCGATGCACCAGGTATACCAGCAAGGCCACAATGAGAATTGCCAGAAACATGTGCACGGTTATAGTCCATGGAGTAAGATTTGTCGATACTACAAAAGAACCGATCCATCCCTGAAAACCCACGAGTAAAAACGTCAGGAATGATATTACGGTAAGCCTTCGTTCTGTTTTCCAGAAGCGAACTGATGATACGAAAACTGCGAAAATCAAAAAGCCTATGATTACCCCCACGATGCGATTGACATATTCGATCCATGTTTTGGTAGGATTGAAATCACTCTCTTCACGAACAGAAGGATCGCTGAGTAATTTCTCTGCGGTGTCTTCCATACCTAATGCACGCAGGTATTTGGCAAACTTGATGTTCTTCTTCTCGCGATAGTCCGCGTAAATATCTTTATAGTTGGAAGGAAGTTCTGATACCGATTTTGGCGGTACCCAGTTGCCAAAACATTTCGGCCAGTCCGGACATCCCATACCCGAGCCAGTGCTGCGTACAACTCCCCCTACCAGGATCAACAGGTAAACAGCAATAAGGGTTGAGATCGTAAGTCTGCGAAAAGACCGCATGGGCTATAAAAGTTTAAGGTTCCAGACTTCAGATTCAGAATTGAATTGATCAACGCTGAATCTGAAACCTGAAACCTTGAACTGAATTTTATTAGTGTTTATTACCTTCTATTATAATCGCCCCTTCACCGTTCGAAGTCTCAAGCTTGATGAGCTCATTCTCATGCGGAAGGTTTGACTCAGGCGTTTCAGAGAACGGAATGTGCTGCGGGATGAAATCCTCTTTTGCACCCGGCTTGCTATAGTCATATGGCCAGCGATATACAGATGGGATCTCTCCTACCCAGTTACCGTGACCAGGTTTGCGTGGTGTAGTCCACTCCAATGTATTTGAGTTCCATGGATTGAGCGGAGCCAAACGACCTCTCCAGATGCTATAGAAGAAGTTGAACAGGAAGATGAACTGTGCAGCCAATGTTAAGATAGCAGCCACCGATACCAGCATGTTCAAGTCAGCAAAACCGCTGAATGTTTCGAAGTTAGTCCAAGAGTAATATCTTCTAGGGAAACCTGCGATACCAATGTAGTGCATTGGGAAGAACACAAGGTATACACCGATGAATGTTATCCAGAAGTGTACTTGTCCAAGTGTTTCGTTCATCATACGACCAAACATTTTCGGGAACCAGTGATATATACCGGCCAGCATACCGAAGAACGAAGCGCTACCCATTACCAAGTGGAAGTGAGCTACCACAAAGTACGTATCGTGCAATTGAATATCGATCGCTGAGTTACCGAGGAATATACCGGTGATACCACCTGTTAAGAAGAATGATACAAGACCGATGGAGAACAACATAGCCGGAGTAAACACAATGTTACCCTTCCATAATGTTGTTACATAGTTAAATATTTTAACCGCTGATGGTACAGCGATGATAAGCGTCAACAACATGAAGATCGATCCGAGGAATGGGTTCATACCGGTTACGAACATGTGGTGAGCCCACACGATGAACGACAGGATTGCAATGAACAGCATAGAACCGATCATCGCTTTGTAACCGAAGATAGGCTTGCGTGAGTTGGTTGCAATGATCTCTGATGAAAGTCCTAACGCAGGCAACAATACGATATATACTTCGGGGTGACCGAGGAACCAGAACAAGTGCTGGAACAGGATCGGACTACCACCATCGTGCGCCAATGCTTCACCACCGATATATATATCTGACAGGTAGAAGCTTGTACCAAAGCTACGATCGAAGATCAACAGCAATGCCGCTGCAAACAGCACAGGGAACGAAAGTATACCAATAATTGCCGTGAAGAAAAACGCCCAGATAGTAAGTGGCATTCTGGTGAATGACATACCACGGGTACGCATGTTGATTACGGTTGTGATATAGTTTATGCTACCCAGCAATGAACTAACAATGAACAACGCCATGGCTACCAGCCACAGGGTCATACCCATGCCTGAACCTTTGATTGCCTGAGGTAATGCGCTCAATGGAGGATATATAGTCCATCCCCCTCCTGCAGGTCCTGTTTCCAGGAACAATGAAATGAACATTACAACACTGGATAAGAAAAAGAACCAGTATGAAAGCATGTTCATGAAACCGGACGCCATATCGCGGGCACCGATTTGCAGAGGAATGAGGAAGTTAGAGAATGTACCGCTCAAGCCGGCAGTCAATACAAAGAACACCATGATGGTTCCGTGCATTGTTACCAGTGCGAGGTAAAACTCAGGATCAAGTTTTCCTTCCTGCGTGATCCACTCACCTAATACTGGTTTCAACCAATCCAGATTCATATCCGGGAAACCAAGTTGAAGACGGAAGATCACCGAAAGAGTACCTCCTAGCAACGCCCAGAAAATACCTGTGATCAGGAATTGCTTGGCGATGATCTTATGGTCGAGGCTGAAAATATAGGTTGTCCAAAAGTTACCTTCATGATGCTCATCATGCTCGTGGCCGTGATCATCGTGATGGTGTACGTCTTGATGGATGTGAATATCGGTCGTTGCCATGTCTTGATAATTCTTAGATTCGAAAAACTTATTCTGTCACTGCTGCTACCCCTGCACCTGGATCTTTCTGTAATCCGGCCTTAATCATAGCTGCTTCCTTCAGTTGAGCCGGTACATTTTTGAGGTAATCCGGGTTCTGTTTCAACCAAGCTTCCTGTGAAGCTTTCCAGCGATCATATGATTCTCTGTCCTCTACGATAACCGGCATTCTCATCGAGAAGTGACCTTTACCGCATATCTCTGTACAAGCTAATTCGTAATTGAAATTCGGATTGCCTGTCTCTGTTCTCATCTCCTCCGTTGTTTTCGTAGCCTTGAACTTGAATTGTGTAGGCATACCTGGTACAGCATCCATCTTTACGCGGAAGTGTGGCAAGAACACGCTGTGTAATACGTCTTTCGCTCTGATCTTCAACAAGATTTCCTCATCAACCGGGAAGTGAAGCTCCAGTGATTTGAAATCATCGTAAGAGTTCTTGTCTGACAGATCGAGACCAAACTCGTTTACTGCATCGATCAATTTATAGTTAACCTTTCCAAGTTCATTATCCTTTGAAGGGTAACGAGCTGTCCAGGCGAACTGCTGTGCTATTACTTCGATCACTTCAGCATCTTTCGAAGCTGGTGCCGTGATTTCGTTCCATGTGCGAAGACCGGTAAAGATCAATACAGCAAGTACAATAGCAGGAATGATTGTCCAGGTCAACTCCAATATGTGATTGTCCGGGAAGAATTTTGCCTTTCTTGTCGGGTTGTATCTGTACTGATAGATGAACACGAACATTACAACGCTGATGATCACAAATGCCACCACAGTAACGGCCATTGTTATCCAGAATAATGAATCAGTCTTCTTACCGTGCTCGGAAGCTATCGGAAGTGTATATGAATCAAAATGGGCATATGAATACCAAAAGAAAGCAGCCAGCCCCAACACCATGAAGATGATGAAGAGCGTACCGTGAACTCCGTTGTTCGCCCCTACGTAACCTTCTTTCTTTCCTTTCGCAATACCAACCAGGGTGCTGATCCGGAAGATCATGAACAGGATCGCAAGGACCAGAGCAACACCTAGAAAAATAATCAAACTCATCATAGCGCTTTTCTAAATATTAAATGTGGTGATGAAGACTTTCTTGTAACATCGGATCATTCTTTCCGAACAGCGGGAATTTCGAGAGGCTGTTCAAAACAACCAACAGGTATACAGCTGCAAATATCAGTGCTACACCTATCTCCAGGAATCCTATTCCTCCTTCCAATTTCATAACACCAGGTGTTACCATATTGAAGAAATCGAACCAGTGACCTACGATGATTATCGGACAAACTACCTTCAGCATCGAGATCTGGCGCTTCGCATCTCTTGTCATGAACAACAGGAATGGAAGTACAAAGTTCAGAATAAGATTCAGGTAGAATATCCAGCTATATGGACTGGTTCTCATACGCTCGTAGAAATATATAGTCTCTTCCGGAATGTTGGCGTAGTAGATCAACAGGAACTGACCAAACCAGATATAGGTCCAGAAGATAGAGAATGCAAAACAGAATTTACCAAGATCGTGCAAGTGATTTGCGTTTACGATCTTCAGGTAGCCTGCAGACTTCAGGTGCGCCACGATCAATGTGATCACCGCCAAACCTGTTACCCACCAGCTTGCGAATACATACCAGCCAAACATAGTCGAGAACCAGTGTGTATCGATACTCATTACCCAATCCCATGCAGCGATTGAAGAGCTTACACCAAAGAAGATCAGGAACCAGGTTGCCGTTACACGGTTTTTATACCAGTAAGCATTGGTAGCTTCCAGATCTTCAGCAAGCATGTTTTTTCTGATCTGCACGAAGAAATAATACCAGAGACCAAAGAAGATCACCATCCGCGCAATGTAGAACAGCGGGAAAGTACCACCGGCCAATGGCCAGAAGAAGAATGGAGCCTTCTTGTTTATAATTTTATCGAACTCAGCACCCTTAGCATCGTAAAGGTAGCCGTGTGTCCAATGGAAAATGTCGTGATGTGTGATAAACCAAAGTATCAGCATCAATATACCAGCAACCGGAATCCATGAACCCATTGCCAGCGGAACGCGCTTCACGCCTACTGACCAGCCAGCTTGTGCTGCATATTGAATGGCTACGAAGAATAAACCAATTATACCAAGGCCTGTGAAGAACACGTTGTTCATCCAGAGTGTGCTGAATAATCTTTTTATCCACAGTGGCTTTTCAGCATGATGACCTGCCTCTGCGTGTGCTGCATGACCTTCTGAAGCTGCGCCATGCTGGTCGGCAGATGCCACCAGTTTCTGTGCTTCCGCCACTGCAGCGTGACCACCTCCGTGTGCTGCCTCATGATGACCACCGTCATTCATCGCTAGCACGAGGCCCAACGCGAACACTACTATACCTACAATAAGCAGTATATATAGCTTCTTCTTGGTCTGCGGTCTAAATACATATTGTTCTTCAGCAACTTCTACGTGATGAGCCATTTCAGTTCCGTTATTCGTTAATCGTTATTTGTTATCCGTTAAAGTTCTTTGTTGTTAGCGTTGCACGAGCAAAACTTCAACAACTGCCATTTATTTTTGAAGTGTCTTTACATACTTGGCGATCTTCCAGCGATCTTCCGGACTGATCTGTGAACCGTGTGCCCACATCAGACCTTTACCATGTGTAATCACGTGGAAGATGTGACCCTCTGATATATTCTTCAATGCATCAGATTTATAGTCAGGTACACCGTTGTAATTACCTTTCTGTACACCATCAATCTTAACACCGGCTGCAACTTTACCATCGCCGGCACCTTTTGGTCCGTGGCAATGATCGCAGTACATTTCATATAGCGCTTTACCGGAAGCTATAACTTCCGCAGTTGAATCCAGCGGGTTCTTCATGTGCGCAGATGCATACGCCAGACTGTCTTTACCAATACGGTAAGGTAGCCATCCATTTTTATTGCGGCTCACTGTATTGGGAGCAGACTCACGCATGTTCATGCGGTTCGGATTGAATTTATTTGAGTTGAAGTATTCTGCGTGACCGTCCGGGTAATCAATGGATGTAACCCAACGTCCTGCATCTTCATCTACGATCTGAGTATAGGGCTCGTAAGCAACCGAATGGTACATGTTAGGTGCATATTCTGTACCCTGATCTTCACCACCGGCACCGCATGATGTTAACAACACTGCAGCTGAAAATCCTACGAACAAGCTTGTTACAAAGCGCATGGTCAATATTCTATGATTATTCAAAATTCTTTTCATTTACTTCAGAAGCACCAGCATCTTTCAGGATACGGGAGATCTCATCTTTGCTCTTTCCACCGTTCAAGGCGAGATCGATAGCCATTACGTGTTTATCGTCTGTGCTTCTCACATCGAACTGACGTGGCCATTTGTATGGTTTCAGATCGCTTACAATCATAAACGTTGCTACCATACCCAGTGCAGCCAACAATACTGTCAACTCGAATGTAACCGGTATAAATGGAGGTAATGAAGCGAAGTTCTTACCACCGATGATCATCGGCCAGTCGTATCCGAGCATCCATATCTGCATCGTTAACGCAAGGCTTGTACCGGTAAGACCGAACAAGAAAGCTACTCTTGGAAGACGAGATTTCTTCAGCCCCAATGCGTCATCTATACCGTGCACCGGAAATGGAGAGAATACATCGTGAATCTTCAGGCCTGTTGAGCGTACTTTGCTGATGCCATCCAGCAGTACCTCCTCATTATCAAATACGCCTACTAAAAAGTTTTTATCTGCAGTCATTTTCTTCAAGTCTTTATTAAGCGTGAACTTCTTCTTCTACATGTGCACTGTGACCTACTTTTTCAGAGTCTGATCTTACAATGCTTTTCACTTCTGCCATGTTGATCACCGGGAAGAACTTGGCGAAGAGCAG
>CAMLLI010000172.1 GCA_946480685.1 uncultured Flammeovirgaceae bacterium
GGTATACCTTTACCGGCTGGAGCGGAGCAGCAACGGGTACATCTGCATCGGTAACAGTAACGATGGATGCCAGTAAATCTGTTACAGCCAACTTTCAGGCGCAGGTGAGTACATATACATTGAGTACAACGGCTTCTCCAGCTGCAGGCGGTACTATAACTGGCGGAGGTACTTATAATGCAGGTACAGCCGTAACGCTTACAGCTACACCTGCAAGCGGGTATACCTTTACCGGCTGGAGCGGAGCAGCAACGGGTACATCTGCATCGGTAACTGTAACAATGGACGCCAGCAAATCTGTTACCGCTAACTTTCAGGCGCAGGTAAGTACATATATTCTTAGTACTGTGACTTCTCCCGCTGCAGGCGGTACTGTAACTGGTGGTGGCACATATAATGCGGGTACGGTTGTAACGCTTACTGCTACACCTGCAACCGGGTATATATTTACCGGCTGGAGCGGGGCAGCAACGGGTACATCTGCATCGGTAACTGTAACGATGAATGCAAACAAATCCGTAACGGCAAATTTTGCGGCACAAACAAGTGGTGGCACATCAACGATTCGCATTGAAGACAGCGCACTGACGTCACAAGGACTATGCAGTTACGAAGGTGCGATCGTCAGTAACACAGGTGCCAGCAACGGTAAAGCAATCAACCTCTCGAACTCTGCCGGTAAAGGTATCGACTGGAAAGTATCTGTGCCTTCAGCAGGTTCTTACAATCTCACATGGCGCTATGTAAATAGTAGCAGCAGCAATGCCTATACTATGACACTGCTTGTTAATGGTACCATCGTGAACAACGCATTGGCTGTTGCGAGAACCGGTGGCAGTACTGTATTTGCTACGGTTTCTGAAACCGTTACATTAAAGGCAGGTGTTAATGCTATTCGATTACAATCAGTATCATCAGTTGCTACGGCTGATATAGATTGGATTGAGATAACGGGCAACACTCCGGCTACAGCTGATTGTGCTGCTGTAACGAGCGCCTCTGCCAGAAGCATGGATGCAGAAACCATGTCTGCTGCGCGTGGCGAAAAAACGATCAGTGTATCTCCTAATCCTGCAAAAGACATTGCTACTATAGCCATAACGTTAGAACAAGGTGAACAGGCTGCCATCATGGTATATGATGATCAGGGAAATCTTGTTGACACCTTAAAGAGTGCTAAGGCTGCAACAGCAGGCACACAGCAGATAACGTATGCCGTTGGTAACAAGCGGCCGGGTGTATACACGATTGTAATTCGTAATAGCAAAGGCAATAAGACTACTTACAAGTTGTTGGTAGATTAATTTTTAAAGATATAAATGTATGTTAAGGAAAGAGGGTGAAAGCCCTCTTTTCGTTTTTATAGCATGAACATACATTTATTTCTTATGCACCTCCATCGGATAATACTCCTGCGATGCATAGGAGTATATTCCTTTCAGGGTATCATCAAACAATACACCGAAGAAGTAGTCGATGGTACCCTGAATTCGTAAATAGCCCAGCTCATTGCCATAAACAGAATCCTCTTTAAAGATCTCACCATCAACAGTAATTTCCACCACAGACTCAGAAATAAATCTGAACTTCAGTGCGTGTGTTCCAAAGGTTCCTTCCCATGTAGTGCCTACTATATTTTGTGTGGTTGTCGTGTTAAGGTTGCACGACTGAATCTTATAGATCTGGTCATCTGCCTGTGTAAAATTCTTCAGCTCTGTGACTGAGATGATATCGGCAGTAAACGTTGGTCCGTCCCATTTATAACTGGGGAAGGACACGTTCAGTTTTTTATCAGATGTATTCACGGTATACGTTCCGACCATCTTTACATTGGCGTGAAACCATTCCACGCTGCCATCTTCTTTGAACGACAAACTAAAGGCTTCGTCAAGATTGTGATACGTCACTTTCATCATGCCCGACCATATTTTATTATGGAATATTGTTTCGTTGATCTCTCCGTTGGCTGGAGAATCGTCATCATCACTTTCGCACCCCTGAAAACTTATTGTCGTAAAAAATGCCAATAGCAGAACTACAAATCTCTTCATCCACATAACAGTACTTATTTATTGATATGCGAAACTATCGTGTAGAAAATTTTGTGGATAGTAAATAAACGACAAGGAGTTTTTTGCGATTTTGCACTTGTTGTAATGGCTATTTGATAATGAGACAGCAGACACTAAAACCTATTTTGTATTTATTAACTTGGATTTGTGTTATTGCTTGTGTAGGAAAGAAAATGGAGAAGCCTCATGCCGAGCCACGATCTGACGTATCTCCTGCTGACACCGTTGAGAAGGATGTGCTTCCATCGGAAGTATATTCAACAAGCATCAACATTGTTCCTGTAATGACTTCACAGTTTTCTGATAGTAATACTGTTCATTGCGCCAACGTAGAATATCTCTGGAATGCTATAGCTCAGATTGCTGATAAAAACATTTCAAAGAATTCACTCGTAAAGAAATTTAGGCGTAGTTCGTTCTGGAAAAACTCCATGGATACCTCACACCTTGTATTAGCCTATGGAAATCCTGAAGCTGTATATAAAAGCGTCATTCAACAATACAGAACCAAATACAAAATAAATCGCCATGATCTATTGCAACAAGGAAGCGCGTTCTGGGCATATTCAGATAAGATCGTTCGCTATAAATACCATGAGCCGTTTGATGAACAAATGCTCCGGTTTCTGGGTGATGAGGTTTCTGCTTTTGGCTTCAATTCAGACATTGCTTCAGTCTATTCAAAGGACTACTTCAAAGAGCAATACGATATTCTCTATTTTGATTATAATGGTGAGTTTGTGGTAAGACTAAACGCGGCCAATACTACAGACGAGATTATTCTGGTTATGTTAAACAAGCGGGGAACATTTCTGGAGATGTTTAATGCAACGAAGAGATTAATCACGAAAGGCAATGCCAGCAAAAAGATCAATGCCTCCATGTATCAATTGAACATGGAGGATGAGTTGCTAATACCAGCTATAAAATTTAAGGCGCTTCGCGATTATACAGAGTTACGTGGATTAGAATTCTCTTCGAAGTATGGTCCCATTGACATTTTCTCACAAGCCATTAGTTTTGATTTTGACAGGAGTGGTGTGGTTATGGAGTCGAATGTCGAAGTTGCAGATAGTATAGGTATGCCGCAAAAGCCTAAGCTGCTGCATTTCTCCAAACCATTCTACCTGTTCATTAAGGAAGCAAATGCTCCTTATCCGTATTTCAACTTATGGGTATCTGATGTGAGTATACTGGAACGAAGAAAAAAATAAATATATATATCGGCAAAAGTAAATGTGATGAATAGCAATCTCAATAAAATAAAAAACTTCAGACTACATCTGTTGAATCAAATCAGTAATCTCACAACAGAGCAACTTAACTACATACCATCCGGATATAACAACAATATAATCTGGAATCTGGCACACCTTGTTTCCGCTGAACAAAATATGTGTTATGTGCGTAGCGGATTGCCGGTAACGGTTGAGGATAAATACTTTACTCCCTATATATCTGGAACAAAACCCATTGAATTTGTGAAGGAGGAAGATGTAGAAGCTATCAAATCAATGCTGATTTCTTCGGTAGATCGGCTACGGGTTGACCTGGATAATAATGCATTTGTAAACTACACTCCTTCCATTATGATACCCAAAGTATATGGATTTGAGGTGAATAATATTGAGGAAGCTTTGGAGTATCTCCTATATCATGAAGGATATCATTCAGGCTGTATACTTTCATTGAAGCGTTTAGTGTAGGTGGTCGGTGTTACAAACGCAAATAGGTATTTTGGACAAGCTTAGAACAAACTTCTCCTCGACCTATAACAGCAGTTCATTTGTTTTTCCTAAGAAGCCCTAAACTCCTTCACCGTATCAATAAAGCATTTCACCTTGTCAACTTCCGTATCCGGATATAGGCCGTGACCGAGGTTAGCTATATGTTTAGTACCACCGAAAGCCTGAAGCATTTTTTTTGTCTCGCGTTTTACATCTTCAAGTGAGCCGTATAGCGCGCAAGGATCAAGATTACCCTGCAGTGTTTTGTTAGGAATCAACTGCCTTGATTCTTCTATACCCATGTTCCAGTCAAGACCAACTACATTACAATTTATACTATTCATACTGGCACGTGCAAAGAATGCCCCTTTGGCAAAAACAGTTTTCGGAACTTCGGGAATAGCATCGCATATCCGTGATATATACTTCAATGAAAACTCTTCATATTGATCAGGGCTCAAAACACCCGCCCACGAATCGAAAAGCTGAATGATATCAGCACCTGCTTTAACCTGCGCCTTCAGGTAATGGATTGTACTCTGAGTAATCATGTCCAGCAGCTTATGCGCAAACTCGGGCTGTGAGTACAATACTTTTTTTGCAGCGCTGAATGTTTTACTGCCGCGGCCTTCAATCATATAGGAGAAGATCGTCCACGGAGCACCAGCGAAACCGATCAGCGGCACGCGTCCATTGAGTTCACGCTTCGTAAGTTTTATAGCATCGAGTACATATTGCAGTTCTTCACCTGTTGAAACATGAAGCAGGTTGAGGTCTGCTGCTGACTCAATTCTTTTCGGAAACACAGGACCTTTACTCTCTTCCATTTCGTAATTTAGTCCCATAGCCTCCGGTATAACGAGGATGTCGGAGAAAATGATCGCGGCATCAACGCCAAGAATATCAACCGGCTGAATAGTAACTTCGGTTGCTGCCTCCGGTGACTTCACTAATGTTTTAAAGTCTTTGATGGAAGCGCGCACCTTACGATATTCGGGTAAAACACGTCCTGCCTGGCGCATCAGCCAAACGGGAGTGCGTTCTGTTTTTTGTCCAAGTGCTGCACGAAGAAGCAGATCATTCTGAAGTTGCATAAGCGATAGTCCTTGAAAATACCAGCGCAAAACTAGAAGTGTTTTTCGAATTTTTATCTTTTAATCTTTCCTGATTCTCTGTAACATTTTATTCGTCAACTCAACTAACAGTTAATAACCCAAAACCCGTTTAAAACACACATGAAAAAATTAGTAATTCTAATGATGGCGCTTGCGCTGATGAACCTGGCGCAGGCCCAGAAGAAGAGCGGTAACGCCAGTACCAAAGAACCACCGCTCATTGACCGCGAATTGTTTTTTGATAACCCTGAAATTGCAGGAGGCCAGCTCTCACCGGATGGCAGCATGATCAGCTTTCAAAAAGTGTACAAAGGCAAAATGAACATCTGGGTAAAGAAGTTCGATGAGTCTTTCGAAAAAGCAAAGCCGATAACAGCTGATACTCTGCGACCGATCAGCGGCTACTTCTGGACATACGACAGCAAGTATATTTTGTATGTGCAGGATAAAGGTGGAAACGAAAATTATAATGTGTATGCCGTAGATCCGAAGGCTGCTGCCGAAAAAAACACAGGAGTGCCTGCAGCACGAAACGTAACACCGATGGATAACGTGCGTGCTATTATTTACAATGTGTCGCAGAAAGATCCGAATATACTTTGGGTTGGATTGAACAACCGCGACCAGGCATGGCACGATCTGTACAAACTCGAGATCAACACAGGTAAACTCACGTTATTGAAAGAGAATAAAGATCGCCTCACAGGTTTTTATTTTGACTGGGATGAGAATATTCGTGCAGCAACACGTTCGGCAGATGACGGCAGCACTGAAATTCTGCGTGCCGATGCGGAAGGATTCTCCAAGATATACGACTGCGGTCCGCTGGAAAGTTGTGGCCCTGCAGGCTTCTTCGACAAAACAAACAAGAACCTATATATACAATCTAACAAAGGCGAAGCAGAAGATCTTGTAAAACTATATTTACTGAACCCTGATACGAAAGCAGCTACGCTGGTAGAGGGCGATCCGCTTAATAAAGTGGATTTTGGCGGTGTATATGTATCCGATAAAACCAAAGAGATTGTATATACCACCTACACGGATGCTAAAACCCGTTGGTATTTTAAAGATAAGAATGCTGAAGCAAGCTATAACTTCCTGAAATCAAAATTCCCGGGTAAAGAGGTAGCTATAGCATCGCGTACAAAAGATGAAAGCAAAGCGTTGGTATCGGTATATAGTGATGACGATCCGGGTTCAGTATATTTCTTTGATGTAGCGGGTAAGAAGGTAATAAAACAATATACACCACGTCCGAAGTTGCAGGCCTTGCCGCTGGCGAAGATGGAGCCCATCACCTATAAATCGTCTGATGGTTTGGAGGTACCTGCATACCTGACGTTACCACTAGGTAAAGAACCTAAGAATTTACCACTCATTGTATTCCCACACGGTGGTCCGTGGGCTCGCGATACCTGGGGCTTTAACGGCTACGCACAATTCCTGGCGAACCGTGGTTACGCAGTGCTGGCACCAAACTTCCGTTCTTCAACAGGCTATGGAAAGAAATTTCTGAATGCCGGTAACGGACAGTGGGGCGAGAAGATGCAGGATGATTTAACGTATGGAGTAAAACATCTTGTGAGCAAAGGTATAGTAGATGCGAAACGTGTCGGTATCATGGGTGGATCATACGGTGGCTATGCTACATTAGCAGGTCTCGCCTTTACCCCGGATATATATGCAGCCGGTGTAGATATAGTCGGTCCGTCAAACTTGTTAACGTTGCTTAATTCTATTCCACCTTACTGGGAGTCTATACGCAAAGTGTTTTATATCCGCATGGGCGACCCTGCTACTCCGGAAGGAAAAGCAAAACTTGAAAAGCAATCTCCGTTATTTTCAGCCAGTAAAATTAAAGCTCCGTTATTAGTTGTTCAGGGTGCGAACGATCCGCGTGTAAAGAAAGCTGAGTCCGATCAGATCGTATCTGCACTGCGTGATCTGGGTATAGCCGTAGAGTATATATGTGCTCCTGATGAGGGTCATGGTTTCCGTAATCCGGAAAACAATATGGCGATGCTGGCATATGCTGAGAAATTTTTGGCGAAGCATCTTGGTGGCCGTTACCAGGAGACCATGAAGCCTGAGGTTGCGAAGAAACAACAAGCTATAATTGTAGATGTTAAGACGGTCAAAGTGGCAACGGCAACTGCTTCAGCACCCACTGAATTGCCAAAGCCTTCTTCTGATCTGCAAGCCGGTAAATATAGCTATGCGTTTACCATGACGATGGGTGCGCAGAATATGACCATGGATATGAACCGCGAAGTAAAATTAGAGAACGGAAAATGGTCTGTTACCGATGCTATAAAATCTGCGATGGGCGATATAGCCGAGCAAAATCTGATCGAGCCTAAAACACTGAAGTGTTTACAACGCAATGTAAAGCAAGGTCCGGTTACAGTGGCGTTAACCTATACCGATAAAGCTATAACGGGTTCTATGGATATAGGTAATGGGCAGAAGAAACCTATCGATGTAAAACTTGAAAACCCGATCATCATTGATGGCGCGGGCTCTGACCTGGTGATTGCACGATTGCCGCTAAAAGAGAATTCCAGTACCATTATTGAGATGTTGGATATCCAGACATCACAAGTGAAAAAGTACGAGGTAAAATTACTCGGTACTGAAAAGATAACGGTGCCTGCCGGTTCATTTGATACCTATAAAATTTCCATGAATCAGGTTGATGGCGGTGAGAAAACAACCTACTGGATTTCGTCTGCTGATAAGAGTATGATCCGCACCGAAGCAATCATTCCGCAGATGGGCAAT
>CAMLLI010000173.1 GCA_946480685.1 uncultured Flammeovirgaceae bacterium
TTTTTTGCCTAACACACAATAGTAAAGCCTCTGAAGTGCTCCAGAGGCTTTAAATAGGAGGTTCGCGCGACCTGACTATAGTATATATGGAGTCTAGCTGAAAAGCAAAAACGCTACGATCAGTGTAATAATGATGTTGAAACCCTGAGCGATAAGGAAAGCGTATAAGGGCTTTCGGCTATTGGCGTTGAACAGATCTGAAAACTTTGTTTCGAGCCCGATGCTCGTAAAGGCCAGCACAAACCAGAGTGTTTGTATGCTCTTTAAACTTTCTTTAACACTGCTTACGGCTTCAGCGCTTAATACGAATGAGAAAAGAAGGGAAGCAGCAACGAAGCCAATCACAAATTTAGGAAAGCGCTCCCAGATCACACCGAGCGAAGGCTTGGTGACTTTACCGTCTGCCTGGTCTTTGCCGGTATAGGTCCAATATATACTGATCACAAAGGCTGCAACGCCTAACAAAACATTTTGTGAAAATTTAACGATCGTACTGATCTTGAGCGCTGTTTCGCCTACCAGCGTTCCGGAAGCCACCACCGCACCCGTTGTATCGATACTGCCTCCGAGCCAGGCGCCTGTAACCTCCTGTGGAAACTGAAAGTAGTTCGCGATATAGGGCATGAAGATCATCATCGGAATAGCAACGATGAGTACTAAGGATATAACGTAAGAGAGTTTCTTGGAATCGCCTTGTATAGCACCGGCCGTAGCAATGGCTGCGGATACACCGCAGATAGAAACGGCACTGGAGATCATCATGGTTAACTCTTCATCAA
The DNA here is from genome assembly GCA_946480685.1 of uncultured Flammeovirgaceae bacterium. Next base: position 780 of record CAMLLI010000173.1, read on the forward strand.
GCTTTAACTTTTTACAGATCCAGTATGCAAAGTACCACACACTCACCACAACGGCGAGTGCCTGAAGGAGACCAAGTCCGCCAGCCTTGAGTATATCGGAGAAAATAACTCCCGTACCCAGGAGTACAAGTCCTGTTTTTACAAACAATTCAGTAGAGAGTGCTGCACGAAACCACTGCGGAAGCGGAACGGTATTGCTGATAAGTAAACCAATGGAGAGGCTGAAGATAACGGCTTCGAGGTTCAATGATTTTATAGCGCTGTTACCAGCCAGTGCTACGGCTATTACCGTAAGTATATATAGCACCGGAAAAACAAAAAGCATATTTTTTACCGGCTTTCCGATTAGGAGCGTACCGAGTACAGCGATCGCGAAACTATAGATGAATTGTGTACCGATCCTGAAGAGATTTTCGCTGGCGAATATCTTTTCGGTGATGTCGTGTCCTTCTTTCCATGAGAAGGATGGTGTTGGTATAGTAAACCAGAGAATTGAAAAAAGAATGGTGATACTTCCCAGCACTACGGCTGTCCAGTCTTCATGTAATACAAATCCTTTTTTTTCGGTTAAGGTCTGTGTTGTAGTACTCATATGTTGGGCGCGTGATAAACTAAGAATGTATAAATGTACTCAACCCGAAAGAACATATGAAAGCAAAAACGGTGAAGCTTCATGAACGGAAAATGTAGCAGGAGAGTGGTTGGTGGCTACGGAATGCACCAGTGTCTTTTGAGAAATTCCACCAAAATTCTTTTTAAGACCGGTGCATCCGGAAGCCGTTTGTTAACGGTCAGGAGAGAATCACAACTCTGCCTGACCAGGTTTTTTATATACAGCGTCTCACATGAAGAGGCTGCAGTATATTTTTATTGTCTACCAAATCTATAGACAAATGTAAGTAACGATATTTTATATGCAAGTATTCCTGCTATAATTTTTTTTAAATAGTAAGCGCGATCTCTTTTATCTTTTGCAACCGCTGCTCGATATACTGACTGAGCTGATCTACCGGGTTAAAATCAATGCCTTCAATATGTATGCTCCGCGAACTGGTATGCGGACGAATAGCATAGAAATACACCTGGTTCGTTTTTCGGTCTGTAACATACTCAATGCTGCCGGTATCGATCAGTGCTGCATGTGCTATCTTCTCCAGCGTGTTCAGAATTTCCGGCGAAGGTGTAAAGACACTGGCCTTTACTTCAATCGGCCAACGCTCCGGTTCATCACCGGCATGGTATATTTTAACAGCATACAATACGCGGCCATTCAGAATTTCAACCCGGTTGATGTAATTACCTTTGGGCTGAATATACTCTTGCACCAGCCACGACTTATCATTTTGTAAATGCAACTCATCTTTTACAACCGCATTTACCAGCTCGCTTGTACTTTCAAAGCGTCTGGTAACAGCCGGATCGCTGATGCCGTTACTCTTTATAATGATTGGGAAGCGCAATTCGTTACTCGCTGCCAGCAACTGATCGATGCTGCTGACAATACGTGTTTTCGGGAAAGGTATACCCAGCGAAGCAAACAATGCCAGCTGTCGCGAACGCGTACTGATGATTTCCGTAACGCGCGATCCGTTTACAATCTGACTGCTGTTGTGCACACCACTTACTTTCTCTACATGTTTTACATATTCTACGGTTTGAGCAATACCCAGTGCGTTGTGAGCCAGGTAAGGCGGTGAACTCATGTCGTTGAACACGAGACTATACGGCACTTCATATTGAGCAGGATCATACAAATGATCTGCCGGATTGATAATTTCATACGCGATTCCCCGGGTCAGTAGTTTTTCAAACAGCGGGTTATATTGTTCAGCGTGGCCGTAGATAATGCCGACCGGTCTTTCAAAAAATGTGAACATGGTTGTAGTTATATTTTTGCTTAACAGTTTGTTTATATAGCGTTTATCAGGCAGCCTTGCGGAATGCCGGAATAAGGTTTTTATGTTTCTTGCTTCCCACCAATGGTAACAAATGCAGGTATAGCGGTGTTGTGCTTTGCTCCGTTTTAGGTTTATACTTACCAACGATCATCGGTATATACATTACTCTTCTTCGGGAGGCCGCACCCGTCAGCGGTGATGGTGCCACGCGATGCCATATTCTGCCGTCATGGATAACCAGGTCGCCCGCTTTCGCTTCTACCAATACTTCATCTTTATCGCCATAGTTATTCAGATAGTATTTCTTGCGGAAGAGTAAATCCCATAGACCCTGCTTATGTGTACCAGGTAAAACGCGGAGTCCTCCTTTATCAGCAGTCGAGTCATCGAGGTAAAAACCAATGTTCAGCATCGGTGCTACTTTTTTTCCGTAGAATATATCACGCGCGCTGTCGGTGTGCCAGCCCATGTGGTAAAAGTTGCTGCCTTCGGTATTAACATAGTGATTGAATACCACACCATCTTTTTCTTCGAGACCGAGACGAGCACCTTCCGGCATTAAAACTTTTAGGGCCTGCAGTGCGGGGTTGTTCGCAAATGCGCGTACTGCATCGCTGTGCTGATTTGTAAATGCGAAACGTTGTACAATAGTATCACCGTTTTCATCTGTACCATATTTGATCGGCACGCCATTTACTTTTTGAACATTTGATTTTATCCACTGGCGCTGCACGTGTTCTGTGGAGTTTATAATAGCATCAACAGTTTCCTGCGATGCATAGTTTTCAAAGTGGATGAAACCATTCTTTTGGAAGAACTCTATTTGTTCTGCTGTTAATGTACCTTCGAATGTGAATTTTTTATAAGAAGCCATGATTGTTCAATGTTAAAGGTGGATGTATAGTATATATTTAAAGTGTGTGATGAATTCAGTGTTCATCAACATCGGTATAGTATATGGATCCAGTTCATTTCATACGTTCTTATAGTACAAAATATTCCCAGTGCATTCCCCGCGCGAGGAAGCTTTGTGTGCAAGTAAATAAATTTATATAGGGGATTTTGAAAAAGGCGAAATCAACAACAACAGTTGTGCATACAATAATTCATGTTGATAGCCTGTGCGTACATACTACTACGAACGGAGAAATTTTTTCTGTGTTTCATTTGGTTTAAAAATTTTATAGTTCCAATTTTTTTATTGGTAGGAATTAGCACCTTTTCAACCTGACGATTGATAGGTTGCTAGGGGATCGTTGAGCCTAGTCTCTACTCCCTTCTGTATAAAACCAATCTGGTGAGAATTGATTTGTCTACTAAATCGATAGACAAATATCAGTATTAATCACAAACGTGCAAATCTTTTTTGAAAAAAATATTTCAATTTTTTTTGGGAACCCGGTTATTCGTCATCCGCCGTAATGTGTGTTTCGATGTAGAAATGCTCGTTGTCTACTTCAAAATGCATGGCCGACATATTTTTAATGGTCGTGGATTTCCAGGTTGTGACAGGATATATAAATGTATACTGCTCAGGAGCAATAGTTGCTTTTACCGGCATACTGAACTCCTTTACATCTGCTTGCCAGCGATACGTTACCAACAGATCGTTCCCCTTCTGTTTCAGTTTTACTTCCAGCGTTGGAATCTTCGTATAGTGTAAATACTGCCGGAACAGATAGGTATAGTCTGTACAGGTATATTGGTTGATGAAGCGAATCAGATCGTCAGCCGAAAGTGTCTGGTAACGGAAATGTGCTTGTATAGCCCGCAGCAAATTTATCCACAGCGTATCATTGTCCAACACATGGCGGAATGTGTGCAGCATGGAAGAACCTTTGCTATACATATCGCCAATGTCGTAGTGAATGTGGTTTACATCATATATACCGGTTACCGGTTCGCGGTTCCTTGCTTGTTGATATTGATTCAGCATTTCATCCAATGCTTCATCTTCGCCAAACCGACAGCCTATTACCAATGCTTCTGCATAGGTAGCGAAGGCTTCGTGCATCCACATGTCGGCAATGTCTTTGCAACTGATGGCGTTACCCCACCACTCGTGCGCAGCTTCATGCCACAGTAACGGATTGGTATCGCCCGAGTTGGCTGCTGTAATTTTTCCGATACACACACCACTCTGGTGCTCCATGGGATATATACTTTCCAATAAGGTAAAACCATCGCGTGGAAAAGGATACTTGCCGAAGTAGTTCTCAAAGCACCGTAACATGGGCTTCACTTGTTTGAACAGTGTCTCCGCCCTTGCTTTATTGTACTTCATTACATAGTAATCCAGCGTGAGCGTATCGTCCTGTATATATACATCCTGCAGGTGCTCATATATTCCGATGGAGAACGTTACGTTGTAGTTGTTAATCGGGTAGCTCACGTACCATTCATAGCGCATATTATTTCCCGGCATAGGGGTTTTGCGTAGAAGCCTGCCGTTGGATATTTCAGTAAACTGTTCCGGTACGGTGATCCAGATCTTCATGCTGTCAGGCTCATCGGAAAGGTGATCTTTATTCGGCCACCACAAACTTGCTCCTGAACCCTGACACACCACTTGTGCCCACGGATTGCCCAACGAATCTTGATCCCACAGCACACCGCCATACATGGGTATAGACCAATCCGGAACCTGCGGTATGCCTTGATAGTATATAGTAATTTCTGCTTCGGCTCCCATTTGCAATTCATGCGGCAGTGTAACAAAAACAGCATTGTATTCGCGCGTATAGGCCAGGGGTTGGTTGTGATACAGGATTTTGTCGATCTGCATATTCGCGTACAGGTCAACCTGCATTTTATTGAACGGTGCTGTCGCTTTAAAGCGCATCCTGTTGTTTCCTTTAATAGAATGCTTGTCCATATCCACGGCTACATCAAGGTGATAGAAGGTGACGTCATAACACGAACGCAGCGGAGATAATTTTCCGCGCAGCGTATCAGCTCTTGTAAAACCATTTTGCCTGTTCGATACCCGTACCGCTGGTTTACCTTGTGCTGGTTTATTTTCTTTTTGTGGATCGGCAGCGCTTGTTTTTTTCAGCGAGTCGGGTATAGGCTTTAGTATATTATAGTTTTCCCAGAAGGCGTCATCGGCTTCGTTTCCCGTTAACTGATTCATCGATGTCCAATGGGAACCTATATTTCCGTTCTCAAATGGTTTTACGCTATCTGTCTTTACATCGGTTATTACAAGGTGCATATCCGCCAGCCATAAGCGGTCTTTCATGTCTCGTTTGTTACTGTTGAGCAGCGATTCCCAATGCCGGTGTGCATAGCTCAGATACCATCTTCCCCGATAGGGTTTATAATGAAATGTATAGCTGAATTTTGAAAAATCAAGTCGCGCACGAATTACCTTCGACATAATGCTATACGCGAGCCCGCCTTTACCATGGCGGTTCAGATAACGTATTCCCTGCGGACTGCATTGAAAATCCATTCGTACAATGGCCCTCGATGCTTCATCGATAAACAACTTGGCCTGGATCATCGCTTTGCGTGCACGCTCTTTAGGAACTATATCAATGACAAGCAGGTCGCGATCGTCTTCACGAATAGTACCGGTATAGTCATACTGGTAATACCGAAAGTTCTCTGCGTTAAGCGGACTGAATTTAGCCCCGTTATATTGTACGAAGTCATCGCCCAGTGTACCGCGTGCGCCATTGGCAACATTGCTGATCCAGTTATAGAATTGTGGATCACTGGAGTGATCAATAGTTTTCTTTCTGCCTTTGATGATGCGGACGCGGTCTGCAAACGTCTTGTTCTCACGCATCACTTTGTAAATGTCGAGCACCGATTCATTAAAAGCGAGTTCATAGTCTCCCAGCCATAAATGTTCGCGGTAAAACGCAGTGAGCTGCGCTGCGGACGTATCGTAATTCTCCGGAATTTTTGCGAGTACTTTTTTGATCAGTGAAAGACCGGTCTCAACGTTCACCGTTACTTCATTCAGTTGTATCGCTACCGGTTCAAGGTATAGCCGTAGCGTTGTACGGTTTTGTGATGGAATAGCGGTGTGGCTTGTTTTATAGCCGACACTGGACACGACAAGGATGTCGCTAGCGGAAGTCTCGGGAATCTTCAGCACAAATTCACCGGCAGCATTGGACACCGTGCCTGTACTTTGAGCTTTGAGGTAAACACTGGCGAACGGTATAGGCTGATCCGTTTTGGTATCTACAATTTTGCCGGATACAATAACGAAAGATGCCTGCGCAAGAATGTTAAAACTGATTGCGAGCAGTAATGCGAGAAGCGTTGAACGTTTCATGATTGTTTTATTTTTTAACAAAACAATCCGTTTCTATACCCTAAATCTTCTCAAATCCGGATTTGAGAGATATTCGAACGTGTTTTTCTTAGTGTCTCAAGCTGTCTTTCGCAATTGCTGGTTCATATATTCCCGTGGAGACATACCCGCTATATTTTTAAAGGCCCGTTGAAAGGTTGCTTGCGAATTGAATCCCGCTTCGAGTGCCATGCCATAGATAGTGAGATTTCCGTTGCTTTGTGCCATCAGTTTTTCCTGCACCTCCTGCACGCGGTATCCGTTCACGAAATCGTTGAAACTCTTTTCAACATGCTGGTTTAGCACAGACGAGATCGTTTTGGAAGATATACCGGTATGCGCAGCCACTTTGCTCACCGTGAGTTCGGGGTCGAGGTATAGTTTATCTACTTCCATGGCATGTCTCAATTTAATGAGCGACTCTTCTGTGTGCGAAGGATCTGGTAAATTCGCAGACGGTATCTGTCGGTATATCTGCTGCGTACGATGATAGCCAGCCAGGGCGATCCAATATATAAAAAAGACCAAGCCGATCTCGATGGGATAATAATATTCCGCAGCATTAAATTTAATAATATGAGGTGCGAGTATCGTCAACGGCCAGGCTATACCTAAAACGATCATGCAGGCGAGTAGTGCTTTAATCCATCGGCGAACAATCAGCTGTGCTTCTTTGGAAATCAACCGAATGGTATCTGACTTCT